>NZ_JBKVXZ010000056.1:0-2534 GCF_046973065.1 Flintibacter sp.
GCCCACAGCGTCACCGTTGGGGCCAGCTTCGCCTCAAGCGCCGCCTGGCTTTCTGCACGGAACATATCCGCCTGGGGGTAGGCCAGCATCAGCAGGGCGAAAATTTCCGTTGTCTCTGCTCTCGTCATCGCTCGCCCTCCCCGGAGAACGCGTCGTGAAGGTTCCGCAGCGCCCCCATCTTCTCCCCGGTGCTGGCCTGCTGCCTGCCGCCTCTGGGCTGCTGATAGCCCCGGTCGTCCTTGAGGGCGAACACGCCAGCCCAGGAGCGTTTCACGCTCTGGTCGAGAATGGCGATCTGCTCCTCCCGGTCCTCGGACAGCTTGCGCAGCTCCGTGAGCATCAGTTTTTTGGCCCGGTCCGTCATGGGCTTTTTGATCTTGACCCGCATCTCCTCGAAGCCGCGAAGGGCGGCCAGCATCTCCGCATCTTCTCCGGCGAAGTCGGAGAAGATAGTCTCTTTTTCTTTCTTTTCCTTTGCTTTACTCTGCTTTGCTTTGCTTTGGTTTTCTTTTCTTTCCTTTTCTTTGGACACCTTCTGCTCTGCATTTGCATCGCCGTTGCTGTCCTCTGAACCGTCCGAAACCTTGCAAGGCTGATTTTCCCAGCGTTTCTTGGCTGCCTCCCGCCGCAGTTTGGAGATGTCGTCCACCTTGCCCATACGCCGGAGAAGGGAGGCGGAATACAGGTACTCACCGTCATTGACCAGCAGTGTGTTGTTGCCTCCGTCGGAGAACTCTGTGCAGCAGTCCGTGATGATCTGCTCCAGCTTGGATGCCTCCATCTGCATTTGCATAGCAAGGGTGTTCCAGATGTACTTGGTAATGGGTAGTTTGTACTCCGGCTGCTCCCGCAAAATCTCTATGAGCATGAAGTACACCCCGTAGCCCTCCGCCCCATAAATGGAGCGGAGAGCCAGGATTTTCGGGTCGTTGCGGGCGTTGCAGTCATGGGAAAAGAAATAGGCGTCTTTCTCGTTGGTCTTAGGCATAGATAGCCCTCCTTATGCAAGGGCGCGCTGTCCATCCTCGTCGAACAGGCCCTCCGGCAGTTCCGGGGCTTGCTCGTCCCCGCTCTCCGGCGCGCCCAGGGCGGGTGCGGGGTCCTCCGTGGGCGTGTCCAGGTAGTTCGGCGTGCCGTCGTTCCCAATGGCCGCCTCGTCGCTTGCAAGGGCTTTCTGGAGGTCAATGGACATGATGCCCCACTTGCTGATAAGCTGCCGCAGCATCGTCTTACAGGCCATGCCGTCGAAATCCTTGTACCAGAAGGAGGAATACTTCCAGTCGTCCCCCTGGGGGTAGTTGCCCGCCAGGAAGTCAGCGTAGGAGACCCGGCTGTACCGGGCGTCCTGGGCGTCTTTCCCATTGAGATAGAACGCCTGGGAATAGCGGTCCGCGTGGGCCAGCATCTTTTCACGGCTCCAGTACAGGACCTTGCGGAAGCCGTTGGTCAGCTCGAAGTATGCGTAGTAACCAACCACGGGCCGGTTCTCCCGCTCGCCGTCATCCTCCAGGAACTCCAGGATAGGGCGGCGGGTAAATCGGTCCCGGCCCTTGTACTCGCCCTCCACCACCGGGAACGCATCCAGGTCGAGATACTGGCCGCTGCGCTCCGCCAGCTGAATGTAGCCCTTGTAGCCGATCTGGAACTGAGCCACCTTGCCCCGCTTCTTGTCGTTGTAGGGCACCATGTAATACTGGCCCAGCTGGGGGGAGGGGGAGAGGTTCAGGCTTTCGCCCAGCAGGGCGGCGGTAAGGACGGTCCCGGCGTCGCACTCCTGGAGGGCCGGGTTGACCGCCACGGCGGAGCTGATGGAGGCCACGAACCGGCGCGCCCGTTCCGGGTCGCCCAGGGTATCATTGACCAACTTTTGGTACATCGGGGTCTGGATGGCGACGGAGAACTTGGGCTTGCTGCTGTTCTGCCGCTGCAAGGAATTGTTCACTCTCATGGTCAAACCCTCCTAAACGGAATGTTGCGGGCTTTCAGCCACGCAGACAGCTCTTTTGCCTGGGACATGGTGACCTGGCACTCAAAGGCCAGTCGATAAATGGTCTCGGCCTCTTTGGGCGGCATCTCCCGAAAAGCATCGCTCTGGGGGATAGGGCCGTCCACTGGCTCGCGGTGCGGTTCGGGCACCGTGTCGGCCTCCTTGGGCCGGAGCTGTTCTTCATACTTCCGAAGCTGCGCCGCCTGTTCCTGGAGGCGGGCGCGCTCGGCCAGCGCCGCGTGCAGGTCCAGGTTCTCCAGATACTTGAGTTTCACCGCCTCGGCAAACTCGCTCTCCACCGTGGACAGCACCTCCAGGTCTGCGGCAGCCTTGGCCTCCGCCGCAACGATGGCCTCCCGGATTTTCTTCATGGAGACGCCGGTGTTGTACCACCCGTCCTGCCACAGCTTCTCGAAGGGCAGCAGCGCCCGCAGCTCGCCCACGGTCTCCTCGTAGATAGCCAGGATGTCCGCGCGCTTGGCGGCCCGTCTCTGCTCCTCATAAGCCTTGAGCTGGCCGTCAATGGCAGCAATGGGTTGGTCGATAA
>NZ_JBKVXZ010000056.1:2544-25445 GCF_046973065.1 Flintibacter sp.
GCCCACCAGCTCCTTCACCTTGGCCTCGAAGTCGGTGTAAGGGGCCATGCACTCACGCTTGACCTCCTTGCGCTTGGTCTCCAGGGCCTCCCGCAGCTTGTTCAGCCTGGCACGGTCCTCCTTGGCGGCCTTGATGCCGTCCTCTGTCACCACCAGGCCCGCGTACAGCTCCAGGCTTTCGGCCAGTTGGGTTTTCAGCTCCTCAAAGTTGAAATCAATGGTCTTGGGCAGACTTTCCAGGCTGCTGCCCATCACAAACTCCATGCTCATAATGTCCTCCTCAGATCGGCGGGAGTTTCAGGTTGGGCCTCCGCCGCTGCTCCACGCAGCGCCAGAATACCGGGGCCTCCCGCTGGATAAGGGCGATGTCCTCCAGGACATCCGCCCGCTCTATTTTGTAGTGCCGGACCTCCTTGCGGTCCGCTCCGTCTGCGGTAACGTACTTGATTTGCACCAGCAGCTCCGTGAACTCCCACCCGGTAGCGAGCATCTGGTGGCAAACCTGGGCGTAGTAGTTGTCCGGGATGCGGTCCTTCCAGTGCAGCCAGCCGGTGGCAGACAAGATTTCCGTGGTCTTGATCTCCAGGCCGCCCCGCCGCCCGGTGGCAGTCTCCTCCAGTTCTCCGTCCGGCGTGCAGGTGATGAAGGGGAGCGCCGGGTGCTTAATGATCTTGTAGGGAGTGAAGGTGACCAGATACTCCGGGTGGTCCAGGGCGAAGAACTGCCGCAGCAGCGGCTCGGCATCGTTGCCGTACTGAACGGCAGGCTTGTCTCCAATGTCCTCCGGCTGGACAAGCCTGCATTTTTCTTCCCAGAGCTGCACATTGGTTTTCCAGGGCGAGATGCCCAGGACGGCGGCAGCGTCAGACGCTCCCAGACCGTCCCTGCGGGCCTCCAGCCACTCCGCCCGGTCCTTGCATACGATGACCAGCGGCTCCATCACATCATCACGATGACCTTTCCGGCGTTGATCTCGTCGGCCAGTTTCTCCTCGAAGTACGCCACGATGGATGCCTTGGCCTGCATCTTCCACATTCCGCCGTCAGCCTCGAACAGCCCCACGTTGCCGTCCTCGTCCAGCCGCAGGATGAACTCGCTCTCCGGCTGCTCCACCTCCAGGAAGGTGCGGTAGGGCCGCATGGAGATGCGGGGCTTGACCTGGACCAGGGCCTTGAGAGAAATGCCCTGGCGGGCCTCCACCTCCTGGCTCACGCCGTTGTCCCGGGTGGTGACGCCGTTCTCCTTGTTGATGCGGGAGAGCAGGTCCAGCAGGTAGTCCACGCCCTCTCCGGGCATAAACTTGCTCCGCAGCTCAATGATGGCCTTCTCCTGCTCCCGGAAGCCCTCCTGGAACCCAGGTACGTCGCAGGTCGCCTCATACAGGCTGTCCCGGCACATCTCGCTGTCATAGGTGGAGAACACAGAGACCTTCCGTGCGCCGTCCACCCGGACGAACATAGGCAGGTTGTCGAACATATCCAACTCGTTCCGCAGCAGCTTTACGATGCTGTCCAGCCCGCTCACGCTGATCTGGCGGGGACGGTCTACATGGGGGTCGATACGCACCAGCTCCCGGTCGGAGTAGGTGTCGCCGTGGATGGTGTAAGTCTTGTTGTCCTTGAGAGACACGAGATACTGAGCAAATTCCTTCAACATGATGTAGTCTCCTTTCTGTTATGCCTGCTTGATATTGGTGAATTTCAGAACTTTGGGCCGGTCCTGTTCTCCGCCGTCCATCCCCAGCTGCCCGGGGACCTGGGGCACCATCTCGGCCACCACCATCTCGCCGGTGCCCGGCTGATTGGTGATATAGAGGCTGGTGGTGATGGGGTCCGTGGGAACCAGTGTGCTCTTGGCCGTGGTCTGCACGGTGATGGTCTTGCGGTCCGCGCTGGGGATAAGCTCCAGCCCCACGGTGATTTTCCGTTTCCCGGTGGGCTTGGTGTTGGGGTCCAGGATGTTGTCGATGACCTTCCCCATCTCATAGTCCACCCGCTCCAGAATGGCACCCATGGACATTTCCAGGATGCTTTTCTTGTCCAGCTGCTCGCTCATGCTGTCTTGTCCTCCTTTTTCTTCATGCTGCGGCTCCGGGCCGCATATTCGCCCAGCAGCCTCTTGAGGGCTGCGTCGTGCCAGCTCTGCCAGGAGGAGTACCCGCACACCTGGAGCAGATCGTCCGGCAGGCTCTCCGCAAATTCCCGGCTGATGCGGTAGCATTTACGGAAGCGTCCTGCGTGGCTCGGCGGCGGTGCTGTGGCCTTGTGCTCGCTCTCCTCCGTCGGGGCCTCGGCCCGTGGGAACTCCAGAAGGTCCAGGTCCTCCACGTCGTACAGCGCCGTGCGCGGCACGCCGTACAATTCCTCCAGCGCTGCAAGCTGGTCCTTGGTGGGTAGGCATACGCCCTTTTCATACCGGGAGACCATGCCCACGTCAGCCCGGGCCTCGACTTCCTTCAACCTGGCCGACACCTGGGGCTGCGTCAGCCCCAGTTCCAGCCGTTTTTCCTGCAATCGGTTCATGGTTCGTGTAGCGCCTCCTCTATTTCTCTGATGTAGTAGAAGAAGGGATAGAATTGCGGTGGGCACACGGCGTTCCCGAGGCATCTAACGCGGTCCATCCAGTGGGGAACCCCATCAGCCACTCGACCCACTCCGGGTTCAGGTTTCCAGTGCCCCCCCCCGCAAGACATTTCACCTTCTGCGATAGGAGCATGGACCGGGTGGATGTCGTATCCTTTCTCAGGTGTCCGGCCAGTCCCGCCGCATCCATCGCTGTCGGCGTGGGCCAGGATTGCGTATCGGTATCGTTGGTGTGGAGCGCCGACGCCGCGAGCTGGAACCATAAACGCCCGCGTGGAGTAGCCTTTGCTTTCCAGGTCAGAAAGCACATCGTCGAGCGCCAGATTGAGGATGTTAGCAACATTCTCTCCAATGACCCAAGAGGGCCGCAGCTCCTCAATAACTCGCAGCATCTCAGGCCAGAGGTAGCGGTCATCCTTCTGGCCTCTGCGCTGTCCGGCCTTGGAGAATGGCTGGCATGGGAACCCGCCGGAAACAAGGTCAACTGTTCGTAGTCCTGTTCGTTCATAGAAACTCTCCTTCGTCAGGGTCCGTATGTCCCGCCAGCGGGGAACTCCAGGCCAGTGACGCTCCAGGACCCTCGTAGGGTAGTCGGCCCACTCACATTGTCCAACGGTTTCAAACCCTGCCCACTCAGCAGCCAGGTCCAGCCCGCCGATACCAGAGAATAGCGAAAGGTGGGTGAGGCTCACAATTCGTCACTCCTCATACGGGCTTTCCAGGGACCAGTCCCAGGTCTGCCCGCCTCGCCACTCCGTCGTGAAGGTGTTCTCCCTGCCGTCGCCGGTGAAGAACAGGTACTCGGCGGGGAGGACCCGTCCAACATCTCCCACGCAGACCTTTTCCGCCATCCAGCGGGTCAGCACATCCTCCACCAGGGCCAGGATGTCAGCGGTGACGGGGTGGGCCGGGTCATACCCGGAAAATTGGCTTTCCTGGGCCACGACCTCCCGGATGGTGTCACAGCCCGCGTAGTAGGGGCCCCCGCTGTCAAAGCGGTTCAGTACGCACCAGACGACAGCGGCCTGTTCGGTGGTGGAGCACCCACGGGCCTCGCCCCATACCATCTTTGCCAGGGCGATCTTGTCCGCTTCCAAGGGGTCCACAGCCTCCTGTTCCGGCCTCTGCGGTTCCGGCATGGCCGCCGGTCCCGTGACCGCCGCCTCCGGCTCCGGGGTGTCCGCCTTACCTCCGCCCGTCAAAAGGAGGATGCAAACCAGGATAAGGACCAGCGCCAGCAGCGCAGAGGCCACGCGGCGGGCGATCTGGAGCTTTCTGCGGCGCTGCCGTTCTCTCCGCTCAGTCCGGGTCATAGCTCGCCCTCCTCCGCCGGTACAGCTCGTCCATCAGCTCTGTGTCGGTGTAGTCTCGGATGCTCTTCTGCTCCTCCTCAGTCTCAATGGATACAAGGATTGAGGATTTGAGATACAAAGCGGGACGCGGGGCGAAGTACGCGCTGCAGACGCCGTCGTAGTAGACGGTGCCGCCGGTACTGACGCGGTACGCGAGGTAGTCATTGGAGACCGGGGAGCTTTTGGTGGTCCACCCGGTAGCCAGCCAAAACGGGCGGGAGGCCAAGGGGATGAAGCGGCGGTACTTGCGGTAATCGTCGATGGTCAGCAGGCGGGCAACGGCCAGCGGCGTGCCGTAGTCTGTCATGCCGTCCATGGTGGTCAGGTCGATGGGCCGCTCCAACGTGGCATCGAAGATGGGCTTGTGCTGGTCCCGCAGCCAACGCTCCATCTCCTTTGCGATGTGGCTGCCGCAGAAGTTGTTGGCATCCTCGCGGTCATCGTCATTCTCGAACGGGCAGTTGTCGGGCAGCGCATCGGCGGCTACCACAAACGCGCCCATGTGGGTCTCGTCCAGCTTCACCCACTCTACGCCGTCCAGCGTGAAGTGCTCGCCCTGCCGTACCCGGCTCAGTTCAATGGTCTTTCCCATAGTTTTATCCTCCCTATACTTTCCGGGCCTGCCGCCCGTCCTTTTGGGTTGCTGCGCCTCGGTGGTTCCCTCGGCGGCGGATTGCTTCCTGGACCCTCTTCTGGGCCAGGACCGGGTCGTACTCCGGGCGCTGGCGCTCGTCCAGCTTCCCGGTGTCGCCTCGGCGCAGTTCCTCATAGATGGTGGCGGGGTGGAACCCCACCTTGTTTGCGATGTCCAGTACCCGCGCCTCCTGGCGATACAGCTTTGCGATGGTCTTGCGGTCCTGGAGCGTGAGGTATTTGCCAGCCATCAAGGACACCCCCTTTCTCGGTAAAAAATAAAGCCCGAAAGGGGATTGCCCCCTTCGGGTTTTACAGTAGCATTTTCACCTCTCCATGCCTGTTTGTTTTGCTATTGATTCCAGGAAATATTTGTTGTATGATTTACTCTTGTCTGGTCGGGAAGAAACCTGGTATATTCAGAGTTCCTTCCGGCCTGCTATTTTTGTAAAATTCTCTTCACATACCCCGGCTCAGCGTGTTATAATATAGGCAAACCATCCAAAAAAAGCACCAGCTGGCAACGTGAGGACAGGAAGAAAGGACGATCGCACCATGTTAGGCAAACCGCGCCACCAGATGGATATGTGCCATGGATCACTTGCGGATAAGATTTTAAAGTTTGCCATTCCCTTGATGGCATCCAGTATCCTCCAGCTCCTGTTTAATGCCGCAGACGTCATCGTGGTCGGTCGGTTTGCAGGCAAGGAGTCACTGGCCGCCGTAGGCTCCACTACCTCCCTGATCAACCTGCTCATCGCCCTGTTTGTGGGCCTGTCGGTTGGTACCAACGTAGTAGTGGCCCGAAATCTGGGCGGTAAGCGCCATGACATGGTAAGCAAAGCGGTACATACCTCCATTCTCATGGCTCTGGTCAGCGGCGCGGTGCTGGCGGTATTCGGTGCCATCATGTCCCATCAGCTTCTGGTATGGATGTCCTCTCCCGAGGACGTAATCAACCTATCCACGCTCTATCTGCGCATCTACTTTTTGGGTATGCCCGCCACCATGGCCTACAACTTCGGCGCAGCGATTCTTCGTGCCCAGGGCGATACCCAGCGTCCCTTGTTCTACCTGATCATTGCCGGCGTGGTGAATGTGGTACTGAACCTGGTGTCGGTTATCCTGATGGGCATGGGCGTGGCTGGCGTAGCGATGGCCACGACCATCTCTCAGTACATCTCGGCCGGTCTGGTCCTGATGTGCCTCACCCATGAGGACGGCCCCCTGCGCCTGAACCTGCGGGATATGCACATCGACCGGCACATTCTGGGACAGATCATGGAAATTGGCCTGCCTGCCGGTTTCCAGGGTATCGTCTTCTCCCTGTCCAATGTGCTTATCCAGTCCTCCATCAACTCCTTCGGCTCCACGGTAGTAGCTGGCTCCGCCGCCTCCGCCAACATTGAAAACTTCGTCTACCAGGCCATGAACGCCTTCTATCAGACCAACCTCACCTTCACGGGACAGAACTACGGCGCCGGCGAATGTAAGCGTGTGGATAAATCTCTCATCTACTGCCAGACCTTCGTGATCATCACCGGTGTGGTACTGGGCAACCTTGCCTATCTGTTTGGCCATCCTCTGGTAAGCATTTATGCCCCTGGCGAGGAGGACGTCATCCAGCAGGGCATCATCCGTCTTGGCTACATCGCCCGAACCTACGCTCTGTGCGGTATCATGGACACCATGGTAGGCAGCCTGCGCGGCCTTGGTTACTCGGTGGGCCCCATGATCGTCTCCCTCATCGGTGCCTGCGGCCTTCGTATTGTCTGGATCTTCACCATCTTCCAGGTGGACCGCACCCCGGAAAATCTGTATATTTCCTATCCCATCTCCTGGATTGTGACCGGCGCGGTACACATTATTTTCTTCCTGATCGTACGCAAAAAAGCCTTTGCTCTGGTACGTGCCAACTCCCATGTGGAGGCAGAGGGTGCCCACCCAGAGATTTCCAAATCATAAGCACAAAAAATCCCGTGCTTCCTTACCAAAGGAAGCACGGGATTTTCTTATTCCACACTGGCCTCGTCCCACAGCACCGGTTCGCCCCGCTCCAAAGAGGGCTGAACCTCCAAAATACGCTGGTTGGAGGAGCCACGGAAGCGCAGGCTCAGATTTTTCTGGGCAATGACAAAGGGACCGTCCACCAGCACATCCAGCTGTTCCAACAGAGCACGGCCATAGTCCCCCACCTTTCCGTCAGCCAGATCCTCAAAGAGGTAGCCGGTGTAGCACCAGATATCCTTCTGGGGATACTGCTGTCGGACCCGCTTGACCAGTTCCAGCACCGTCTTCTGATTGTTAGGGTGGAAAGGCTCGCCACCCAGCAGGGATAGTCCCCGCACATAGGACTTGCCCAGCGCAGTAAGGATCTGATCCATCTGCTCCGGGCCAAAGGGCGCTCCATACTGGAAGTCCCAGGCCTCGGGGTTAAAGCACTCCGGGCAGGCGTGGGTGCATCCGGAGACAAACAGTGAAACCCGGATACCCGGGCCGTTGGCCACATCGATGGGCCGGATGTCAGCATAGTTCATAGTTTTCAGCCTCACAGCATTTCCGCCCAGGCGGAAACATAAAGATGATTTTCTTTAAAAATACCGTGCCCTCCAGCCGTGCAGCGGCCGAAGGGCACGGAGAGGCAAAGCGCAGCTTTGCAGGAAGTTCTTTGCAAGCTTTCTTTCAAGAAAGCGGATCAAAGGTGCAGAACGCGGGATTTGATCTCCTTCGTCTTACCTACATTCCAGTAGTTCTCCCCCAGATAACCGCAGGTACGGCGGGTGACGTTCATCTTGCTCTGGTCGGTGTTGTGGCAGACGGGGCACTCCCACTGGAAATCATCGTTGATGGTGATCTCTCCGTCGTAGCCGCAGCACTGGCAGTAGTCGCTCTTGGTGTTGAACTCGGCGTACTGGATGTTGTCGTAGATGAACTTGACAACCTCCTTCAGGGCCTCCAGATTGTGGCGCATGTTGGGGATCTCCACATAGGAGATACAGCCGCCGGTGGAGATCTTCTGGAACTGGCTCTCAAAGGTAAACTTATCGAAGGCGTCGATGTGCTCCCGCACATCCACGTGATAGCTGTTGGTGTAGTAGCCCTTATCGGTCACATCAGGAATGGAACCGAAGCGCTCCTTGTCGATGCGGGCGAAGCGGTAGCACAGGCTCTCAGCGGGAGTGCCGTAGAGAGCGAAGCCAATGTTGGTCTCCGCCTTCCAGTCGTCGCAGGCCTTGCGCAGCCGGGCCATCACCTTCTGGGCAAACTCCTGGCCGCCGGGCTGGGTGTGGCTGACTCCCTTCATGAGCTTGGTCACCTCATAAAGGCCGATGTAGCCCAGAGAGATGGAGGAATAGCCGCCGTAGAGCAGAGGCTCAATGGGCGCACCCTTGGGCAGGCGGGCAATGGCACCATACTGCCAGTGGATGGGGCTAGAGTCGGAGTGGACGTTCTTCAGAGCCTCATGGCGGCACATCAGAGCCTCAAAGCACAGCTGCAGCCGCTCATCCAGCAAGGACCAGAACTTCTCCTCGTTTCCACCGGCCAGAATACCAATCTGGGGCAGGTTCAGGGAGACCACGCCCTGGTTGAAGCGGCCCTCAAACTTGTAGTTGCCGTTCTCGTCCTTCCAGGGAGACAGGAAGGAGCGGCAGCCCATGGGAGAGAACACGTTGCCCTCGTAGTTTTCCCGCATCTTCTTGGCAGAGATATAGTCGGGGTACATCCGCTTGGCGGAGCACTTGACGGCCAGCTCGGTGATATAGTCGTACTTGCCGCCCTTGAGGCAGTTGTGCTCGTCCAGCACGTAGACCAGCTTGGGGAAAGCGGGAGTGATATACACACCCTTCTCGTTCTTGATGCCCTCCAGACGCTGGCGCAGCACCTCTTCCACGATCATGGCGTTCTCCTCCAGGTAGGGGTCGCCCTCCTGGAGATTGAGGAACAGGGTGACAAAGGGGGACTGACCGTTGGTGGTCATGAGGGTGTTGATCTGATACTGGATGGTCTGCACGCCGCTCTTGAGCTCGTCCCGCACCCGGTCATCCACCAGACGCTCCACAGTCGCCTCGTCCACCAGGCCGGCGCACTCATAGGAGATGTGCTTGCGGAACTTCTCCCGGCTGCGGCGCAGATACTTGCCCAGGTGGCTCATATCCACGCTCTGGCCGCCGTACTGGTTGGAGGCCACGCAGGCAATGATCTGAGTGGTGACGGTGCAGGCCACCTGGAAGCTCTTGGGGGACTCAATGAGCTTGCCGTTCATCACGGTGCCGTTGTCCAGCATGTCGCCGATGTTGATGAGGCAGCAGTTGAAGATGGGCTGGATAAAGTAGTCAGCGTCGTGGAAGTGGATGGCGCCCTCGTCGTGAGCCTTGGAGATATACTCAGGCAGCAGGATGCGGCGGGTCAGGTCCCGGCTCACCTCGCCGGCAATGTAGTCGCGCTGAGTGGCGGCGATCATGGTGTTCTTATTGGAGTTCTCCTCGGCCAGTTCCTTGTTCTCATTGCGCAGCAGGGAGAGGATGGACTCGTCGGTCGTGTTCTGCTTGCGCACCAGAGCCCGGGTATAACGATAGATAATGTAAGTCTTGGCCAGATAGAACTTGTTCTCATTCACCAGGCCCTGCTCCACCAGGTCCTGGATCTCCTCTACGGGCAGCTTATCCCGGCCCAGATCCTCAATGCGGCTGACAATGGCCTCGATCCGGTCCAGGCTCAGCTGCTCCTCCTCGGAGACCTCGGCGTTCGCCTTCTGGATTGCGGTGATGATCTTGCTGCGGTCGTAGTCCACAACGGAACCGTCACGCTTGACAACTTTCATAAGGGCTCTCATAGGTGCTCTCCTTCTCGTTCGTGATGTAGATATGAAAAGCCGGGCCGCCCCAGCCTTATTCGTAACGGTTTTTGATTATAGCATGCCCCGCAGGCCGTGTCCACTAGATATTGTGTTTTCGGCAGTTTTTTCATCAACATATACCAAATGTATTTTTTCTGGAAATTATCCGTCCTTCTTTTTCCTTTGCAGCCTGCTTTGTGCTGAATTTGTCGATTTTAGGGGCTAATTTCCCCTTTTTCCCCGGAATCCTCCCCTTTGTGCATTTTGTCCCGCTGGAATATTCCATACACCTTTTCCCCCAGATTTTCCCGCCGCAATGGGCTTTCGGTTGCGTATAAGGACAAAATATGGTATACTTCCCCTTGATTTTACCGGCCGCCCGGCGGCTTTTAAGGAGGTTACCCTTTGAATCCCATTGCGGCAGCCATGAGCGGCGGTGTGGACAGTTCCACCGCTGTCTGGCTCTTACAGCAGGCAGGCTACGATCCTGTTGGCTTTACCATGTCCTTGTTCTCGCCCGACGCCCTGCCCCCTGATCAGCGTTCCCAGTGCCACACCGCCCGGGATGTGGCCGACGCCCAGGCGGTGGCCCAGCGCCTGGGTATCTCTCACCACACCCTGGATCTGTCGGAATCCTTCTGCCGTGAGGTGATGGACCCCTTCGTCCAGGCCTATGAACAGGGCCAGACTCCCAATCCCTGTGTGCTGTGTAACCGGGCAATCAAATTCGGTGCCCTGCTCCAGGCGGCCCAGGAGATGGGGTGTCCTCTGCTGGCCACCGGCCACTACGCCCAGTTGGAACAGGATTCCGGCTCCGGACGCTGGCTGCTGAAAAAGGCCCTCCACCCAGATAAGGACCAGAGCTATGTGCTTTGGACCCTCACCCAGCAGCAGCTGGCCGCCACCCGCTTCCCCCTTGGACGGCTTTCCAAGGAGGAAATCCGCGCCATCGCCCTGGAACAAGGGCTTGTCAGCGCCCGGAAAAGCGACAGTCAGGACATCTGCTTTGTCCCGGACGGAGACTATGCCTCCTTTATTTGTCACCACACCGGGAAACACTATCCGTCAGGTGACTTTGTCGATCCCCAGGGCAACGTTCTGGGCCGCCACCAGGGCATCATCCACTATACCCTGGGCCAGCGGCGGGGGCTGGGGGTATCCTCCAACCAGGGCCGACTGTATGTGACCGGGCTCAGCCCCCAGGACAACACCGTCACCCTGGGCTCCAACGCCGCCCTGTTTCACCGCAACCTAACTGCCGGACAACTCAATCTCATTGCCATGGAGCGGCTGGACCAGCCCATCCAGGTGATGGCCAAAGTACGCTACCGCATGACGGAGCAGCCCGCCATCCTGGAGCAGACCGGTCCGGACACCGCCCGGCTCACCTTCCAAGAACCCCAGCGCGCCATTACCCCCGGCCAGTCGGTGGTCTTTTACCAGGACGACGTGGTGCTGGGCGGCGGCATCATTTTGTCAGGAGAAGATTGACTATGAGCAAAACGAAACATAAAAAGCGCCATCCTCAGGGAAAGCGCGGTTACACCACCGCTCCCGTGGCGGAATCAGAATTTGCTACTGACGGCACCCGGAAGCGGATGAATCCCACCGCCCGCAACCTGCTGTTTGTTGCATTGATCTGTCTGGCCATCTCGGAGATTCTGCTGCGCATGGAGCTTCTGTCTGGAGCAGTCTCCCTGATCATCAGCGTTGCGGCTCTGGTGGCCCTGGTAGTGGCCATGTACCTCCAGTTCCGCAAGCCGGGCGGCGGCTCTCAGGGACGTCCCAGACTGTGACCCGCTTCTCTGGGCAAGGGGAATTCTGCGCGCATTGCCCTTGTATTTTCCAGTTGGGTAATATATAATTGGATAGTTATCCTTGGACAGACCCCTCTGTCCCCTGGTTTAGGAGGCCAATCATGAGAAAAGACTTTGCCCTGCCCGCTCTTGCCCTGGTGAGCGGCGCGGCGGGCTTTGCAGTACGGCTGTGGCAGCGCTCCTCGGCGCTGGACCCCACGACCAACCTGTTTACCCACGGCGCTCCCGCCACCTGGGCCCTGCTGGCCCTGACGGCGGTCGTTGCCGTTTTGGCACTGGTCCTGTGCTCTGGCGGTCGGACCATTTCGGAAGAGGAAGCCGACCGTGCCTTCCAGTGTTCCTCCACCGGTTATATGACCCTTATGGTGGTGGCAGGCATGGGCTTTCTGGTCTCGGCAGCTGCCGGCGTTCCTCAGCTGATGGAGTATCTGCAGGCCTGGCAGGCTGATCCCTCCCGGCATCTGCTGCCTGCGGCGCTGGGTCTTTCCATTCTGGGCTGTGTGGCCGGTGCTATCGGCTCTCTGGTGCTTGGAAAATCCAACTACCGGGCACTGTCCGGTGAGCAGGTCCGTCTGGCAGCTACTCTGCCCGCCTACGCCGCTTTGCCCTGGCTCATTCGGCTCTACCAGGTCTATTCCAGTGACCCGGTCCTGCTTAATTCCTTTGTTCCCCTGCTGGCCGCGGTTTTCCTGCTGCTGGCTCTCCACGGCCAGGCGGCTTTCTTCTACCGCCGGCCCCGCTGCCGCAGTTTTACCGTCTTTGCAGTGATGGGCGTCTACTTTGGGCTTACCGCTCTGGCTGACCGCCTGTCCCTGTTTGATTCCCTGCTGGCAATCTCCTTTGTTGTGTGTAGCTTCGGCGCTCTGACGGCTCTGTCCGCCCGGCGCTTTTCTCCCACTCCCCTGGGTCCGCGAATGCCCCAGGAGGATATGGATAATGGAACAATTTGAGAGCGAGAGGAAGTATTATCATGGAACGCAAACGCTTTTATATCACGACCCCTATCTACTACCCCAGCGATAAGCTCCACATCGGCCACACCTACTGCACCGTGGCCACCGACGCCATGGCCCGCTATAAGCGCCTGTGCGGCTATGATGTGCTGTTTCTGACCGGCACCGACGAGCACGGCCAGAAGATTGAGGACAAGGCCAAGGAGGCCGGCGTCTCCCCCAAGGAGTTTGTGGACAAGATCGTCACCGGTGAGCGCGGCGTGCTGGATCTGTGGAAGCTGATGAACATCTCCAATGACCGCTTCATCCGCACCACCGACGACTACCACGTCTCCGCCATTCAGAAGATTTTCAAGAAGATGTACGAGAAGGGCGACATCTACAAGGGCGAGTATGTGGGCAAGTACTGCAAGCCCTGTGAGTCCTTCTGGACTGAGAGCCAGCTGGTGGACGGCAAGTGCCCCGACTGCGGCCGTGAGGTTCAGGACGCCAAGGAGGAGGCCTACTTCTTCCGTCTGAGCAAGTACGCCGACCGCATCCAGCACCTGCTGGAGGACACCGACTTCCTGGAGCCCCGCTCCCGTGTCAATGAGATGGTCAACAACTTCATCAAGCCCGGCCTGGAGGACCTGTGTGTCTCCCGCACCAGCTTTACCTGGGGCGTGCCTGTGGACTTTGACCCCGGCCATGTGGTCTATGTTTGGGTGGATGCTCTGTTCAACTACACCACCGCTCTGGGCTTCCTCAACGACAAGTACGACGACTATGAGAAGTTCTGGCCCGCCGACGTCCACTTTGTCGGCAAAGAGATCGTCCGCTTCCACTCCATTATCTGGCCCGCCATGCTCATGAGCATGGACATGCCTCTGCCTAAGAAGGTATTTGGCCACGGCTGGCTGCTGCTGGACGGCGGCAAGATGTCCAAGTCCAAGGGCAACGTGGTGGACCCCTATATCCTGGCTGAGCGCTTCGGTGTGGACGCCCTGCGTTTCTTCCTGCTGCGCACCTTCCCCTTCGGCTCCGACGGCAACTTCTCCAACGAGGCTCTCATCAACACCATCAACGTGGATCTGGCCAACGACCTGGGCAACCTCCTGAGCCGCACCGTATCCATGGTAGGCAAGTACTTTAACGGCACTCTGCCCAAGGAGCGCCAGGCCGACGCTTTGGACGAGGAGCTCACCGCCATGGTGTCCGCCCTGCGCGGCCGCTACGAGGAGCAGATGGAGCATTATGCTTTCCAGAACGCTCTGAGCGAGATCTTCAAGGTCATCTCCCGGGCCAACAAGTATATCGACGAGAATGCCCCCTGGGTGCTGGCCAAGGACATGGAGGCCAACGGCGTGCGTCTGGCTACTGTCATGTATAACCTGCTGGAGACCCTGCGGGTGTGCGCCATCCTGCTGACTCCCTTCATCCCCACCTCCGCCGCTGAGATTCTGCGCCAGATCGGCGCCTGTGATGCCTGCTCCACCTGGGAGAGCGCCGCTGTCTTCGGCAGCCTGCCCGCTGACGTGACCGTCACCCGGGGCGACAACCTCTTCCCCCGCATCGACGCTGCCAAGGAGCTGGAGGAGCTGGAGAAGGCCGCTGAGGAGGCTAAGAAGGCTGCCCTGCCCGCTCTGGAGCTGGAGCCCCAGCTGGAGGAGAAGGTCGACTTTGACACCTTCTGCAAGAGCGATTTCCGTGCGGTCAAGGTGAAGGCCTGTGAGAATGTGAAGAAGTCCAACAAGCTGCTGAAGTTCACCCTGGACGACGGCACCGGCGTGGACCGTCAGATCCTCTCCGGCATCGCCATGTACTATAAGCCTGAGGAGCTGGTGGGCAAGACCCTGATGGCCATCGTCAACCTGCCTCCCCGCAAGATGATGGGCCAGGAGAGCTGCGGCATGCTGCTCTCCGCCGTCCACACCGAAAAGGGTGAGGAGCGGCTGAACCTAGTCATGCTGGATGACAAGATCCCCGCGGGCGCAAAAATGTGCTGATATAAAAAATGCCGGACCTGAAAAAGGTCCGGCATTTTTTATTAAAATGTAAGCGCTGGAAACACGTTCAGAGCCGCGGCTCCTTTTCCACCAAAAAATTGGTCAGCAGAATTCCTTTTCGCTCCACTTGGCGCTCCTGCACCATCTGGTAGCCCCGCCCCTGAAAAAAGGGCAGTGCTGTGATGGATGCATGGGCATACAGGCGGGACGCGCCGCAGCATGCCTCCAGCCGATCACACAGAGCTGTGGCAACGCCCTGGCGCTGCCAGTCTGGATGCACATACAGCCGGTCCAGATAGCCGTCCCGGCAGATATCGCCAAAGCCGATGATCTGATCCTCCTGCTGAGCCACCAGCGTATAGTGGCTGAGGAAGGAGCGGTTCCATGCGGCCAGGTCGGTATGCCCGTCCGCCCAGGCATCCAGCTGCTGGGGAGTATAGTCAACAGCGTTGGCAGTGTGCACCGTTTCGTAGAACAGCCGGGCCAGTTTCTGGCAGTCCAGGGGGCAATATTCGCGCAGTTCCAAAGAGGTTCTCCTTTCCGGGGGAATGACACAAAAAGATTCCCTGGGGCCCGGCGGAGCCCCAGGGAGCGGTTCAGAGCGGAAACAGTGTATTTATGGTAAATGGGGATCAGCCCTTAACCAGCACGGGGTTGACGCCGACCTTCTTGCCTTCCTCATAGACATAGAAGCCAGCGCCGGACTTCCGGCCCAGATAGCCGGCGGCCACCATCTTGCGCAGCAGGTGGGCGGGGCGGTACTTGGTGTCGCCCAGGTCGATGTAGAAGGTCTCCATAACCTCCAGTAGGATGTCCAGGCCAATCATGTCTGCCAGAGCCAGGGGGCCCATGGGGTGGTTACAGCCGCGGATCATACCCTCATCCACGTCTTCCACGGAGCCGATGTCCTCGTCCAGGACCTGCACGGCCTCGTTGAGCATGGGCAGCAGCATACGGTTGACGATGAAGCCGGGCTTATCCTTGGCCAGGATGGGACGCTTGCCCATGTGCTTACCGACCTCAGTGACGATGTCGATGGTCTCCTGAGAGGTGCGCAGGCCGTAGACGATCTCCACCAGGCTCATAACGGGCACAGGGGAGAAGAAGTGCAGGCCAACCACGCGATCAGGACGGCTGGTGGCAGCAGCCAGGCTGGTCATGGAGATAGAGGAGGTGTTGGAGGCAAAGATGGTGCGGCTGTCGCAGATCTTATCCAGCTGCTGGAAAATAGCCTGCTTAGCCTCCAGGTTCTCGTAGATGGCCTCGATGACCAGATCCACATTGGAGGCCACGTGAACGCTGACGGAGGTGGTGAGGCGGGCCAGACAGGCGTCCTTCTCCTCGGCTGTCATTTTGCCCTTCTCCACCAGACGCTCCAGGCGCTTGGTGATACCGGTCACTCCGCGCTCCAGAGCGGCCTTGCTCTGGTCATTCAGGATCACTTCATAGCCGCACTGAATGGCGGTCTGGGCAATACCGCTGCCCATCAGGCCGGAACCGACGACGAAAATTTTGCGGATTTCCATGTTGATCTCCTTCTCTATGATGTAGTTGTTGGCTCTGGCTCCCAGGTAGGCGCCAGCTTCGGCGGAAACTGTGATAACTAATTTTATCATAGAGCGCCCGACCTTGTCCAGAAAAAACCAACCAGGTTGGGCTGCTTTACGCCAAGGCGGGAAGCGAGCCAGTTTTTGGACGCCGGCGCTGGCCGGCGTGCCGCTCTTTTGAACAAAAATAACTATATCCGGAAACCGGCGGGCCGTCAACCGCACAGAGGCAAGATGGTTACGAAACCGATAAAAAATAATAAGATATGCAAAAAAGAACCAGCACACTGACTACAACCAGGCCGCTCCCTCTTGTCTTTCCGGGCTGTGTCGGGTATAATTTCAAAAAAGAACGAAAGAAGGTGGCCCCCATCGGAAAAAGATTGGCTTGGGTGCTGGCCTCCGCCCTGCTGCTCACCGGCTGCAGCAGCGGACAGAATGACACAGACCAGCACTTTTCCCTGGGCGACACAGTATCCACAGCGTGGTTTGATTATTCGGTAACCGAAGTAGAATCCACCCAAGAGTACGGCGGCTATATCAGCGCGCAGGGGGATCAGCTGGTGGTGGTGGAGTTGACTCTGAAGAGCACGTACCCTCAAGCGGTAACTATGTTCGACAGCGATTTTCAGCTCTCCTGGGACAGTATGAGCCAGGATGATACCCAGTGTATGCCGGTGGAGTACTACTGTGATCAGCAGTTGCCCACAGAATATGAGCTCGCCCCCAGAGAGAGCCGCAGCGGCGTTCTGGTCTATCAAGTACCTGACGATCAGAGCACCTTTCAATTTACCTTCCAGGAGTTTTTCGATGATGGAACGCAGGAAGGCCGCCCCGGCGATCAATACGTGATGGATCTCACCCCCCAGGCGTAACCTCTTGCATTTTGTACCCCCGGGCAGTATGATATTATATAGTTGTATAAATCGTGGAAGCGGCCCAACTACGGGCCGCTTCCACCTCCTTCATTGGCATCTGTTTCATTTTAAAAGGAAATCGAGGAAGAATTATGCGTGTATTTGATACCCACGCCCACTATGATTCCGGGGCCTTCAACGCCGACCGTCTGGAGCTGCTGGCCGGTATGCCCCAGCAGGATGTGGCGCTCATTGTAAATCCCGGCTGTGATCTGGAGACCTCCCGCACCGTCGTGGAGCTGGCCGACCGGTTCCCCTTCGTCTACGCTGCCGTAGGGGTACATCCCTCCGACTGTGGTCCCTGGCAGGACAGCTGGGTGGACGAACTGAAAGCCCTGGCCGCCCACCCCAAGGTGAAGGCCATCGGTGAGATCGGTTTGGACTACTACTGGAAAGAAAATCCCCCCAAGGAGTTCCAGCAGATGGTTTTCCACCGGCAGATGGAACTGGCACAGGAGCTTCGGCTGCCGGTCATCATCCACGACCGTGAGGCTCACCACGACTGCCTGGAAGTGGTCCGCTCCCATCCCCAGGTCACCGGCGTATACCACTGCTACTCCGGCAGTCTGGAGGACGCTAAAGTGCTGGTAAAGCTGGAATGGATGCTGTCCTTTACCGGCACCATCACCTATAAAAATGCCCGCAAGGCTCTGGAGGTCATTGACTGGCTGCCTATGGACCGGATCATGATTGAGACCGACTCCCCCTATCTCACCCCGGAACCCTTCCGCGGCAAGCGCAACGACTCCGGAAAGGTCCATCTGGTGGCGGAGAAGATCGCCGAGGTAAAGGGCATGGACGCGGAAGAGGTGGCCCGCATCACTCTGGAAAACGGCAAACGGTTTTTCCATATCGAGGAGGCATAAGGGATATGACCATCACCTACGAATACGAGGGGGCACTGTACGTCAACCTCACCAACAAGTGTAACTGCAACTGTGAGTTCTGCCTGCGCCATGGTGAAAAAGAGGGCTCCATCTATACGGAGGACTCCCTGTGGCTGGAGCGGGAGCCCACCCGCCAGGAGGCTCTGGACAGCTTCCTCAGCCGGGACATCCCCAGCTACCGTGAAATCGTCTTCTGCGGCTATGGCGAACCCACTTACCGTCTGGACGATATTCTCTGTCTGGTAGACGAGCTGAAGGCCCACTACGGGGACCAGTTGCCCCCGGTGCGTATCAATACCAACGGCCATGCCAATCTCATCAACGGCCGTGACGTATGCCCGGAGCTGAAGGGACGCATCGATACCCTGTCCATCTCCCTCAATGCCAACAACGCCGCTGATTACGTGGCCCTGTGCCACCCCATCCAGGGCGAGGAAGCCTACCAGGCCATGCTGGACTTTGCCAAAGAGTCCAAAACCTATGTCCCCCACGTGGTATTTACCGTGGTGGATAAGGGAACCGATCCCGCTGAGATTGAGGAGAGCCGCTCCATTGCCCAGAGTCTGGGCGTCCAGCTGCGGGTACGGGCGTATATCGACTCCTGAATTTCATCCGGTCTGTTTCATCTGCTCCACCTGTCGGGTGATGTAGTCCCCCACCTCATCAAACGGAATATCCAAAGCGGCCGAAAGCTCATCGTGGAGAAGAAATTCTGCCCGCTTCTGAAAATCCTGGTCCACCTTGCTGGGCTTCTTTCCGCTGCGGGTATTGGCTGTGCTTTTGGTGTACGCAGTTTTGATAAGCTGGACCAGATCCTCACAGGAATGGCTGTCCAGAAAACTGCGGTAGCGCTGGGCCAGCATACGGTAATCCAGATGTTCCAGCTGCGCCTGTTGGATTTCCGGAATACGGCGGATCAATTCCTGAGCTGCCTCGCGGCTGAGAATCGGCCGCATAAATACTTTGGTATCTACCGGTACATAGATGGTCCCCGTACTCTGCAGCGGGATCAAAGTGTAGTACTCCACTTTGGAACCCGGATCAAACGGAGGCGGTCCAACTGCCTCCACCCGGCACACACCAGTACCGCTGTATACGATGAGACTTCCAATCGAAAACATCAAGTCTCCCCCATTCTGATAAAAATGAAAAAGCGTGTGGTTCTGACAACTGGACTTACGTTCTCAGAACCACACGCTGTAACTATATTTTAGCACATTTTTTCGCGGAATGTAAGAAAATCCTTGTGATACCGCCGTCAGGCCGCACCTTCCAGTTCCTCACGAGCCTCCCGCTCGCTGTCGGCGGAAAAGCAGAACCGCCCGGCCCAGTCATATACCTCCACATGTCCTCTTACCCAAACAATGCTGTAATCCATGGCGTATGCTCCTTTCCATATCCCTTGATGCTTGTTTATATCTTCTTTGGATGATCTGAGTATAGCAAATGATATGTCCAATAAACGGGATAGTTTTAACAAGGTGGACAGGAAAGGAAACATACGTTATACTTTAAAAAAAGCAGGAGGGAATCAGGATGGAACCTATTTTTTACACCGTCACGGATATCAACGGCGACTACGCTCAACTGCTCGGCGATCAGGGGCAAGAGCACTCTATCACTATGTTTCTGCTGCCCGAGGGAACCACAGTGGGCAGCCGTCTGAAGCTGGAAAACTTTATTTGGAGCTTGGAAGCGTAAAAAACAGCCCCGCCGTTCGGCGGGGCTGTTGCTGTTTCTCTAGCCAAATGCAGTCATGGGACACGTTCGTACATGAATCCTTCCCAATCCCATTGGCCGTATAGATAGGAGTCATAGCCCGGGATCTCATAGATGCGGAAGCGGGTATCTCCGCTTGTTGCAATGCCCAAAAACTTCCCTTTGTCGGTCCCATGAACCGGGGCACTGTCGGTACGCTCATAAGACACGCCATCCACGGTGAGAACATCCCACTCCGGGCCATGGATCGTACCGATGACAGGTGCTCCCAACGTCCTCCAGTACAGAAACAGACCTCCCCCCAGAAGGACTAAAAGGATGCCAATGATGCAGGGAATCAGCATCTTCTTTTTCATTCCAATCGCCTCCTATGAAATATCCTCGCCGTCATCCTAGCATGGAATCCATGCATAACGCAATCTTTCTTTCCGTTTCTTATAAATAAAAAGGCAGCAGGATCGCTCCTGCTGCCAAAATATTTATTCGCAAATTACTTATTGCTGCGGCGCCAGATGTGCATCTTCTCAGCGTCCTGGATGAGCTGCTCACGGAAGTCGGGGTGAGCAATGGAGATCAGCGCCTCGGCGCGCTCCCAAGTGGACAGGCCCTTCAGGTTGACCATGCCGTACTCGGTGACGATGTAGTGCACGCAGGAGCGGGGATCGGTGCAGATGGAACCGGGGGTGAGGGTGGGCACGATGCGGCTCTTCACAGTGCCATCCTTGCCGGTGACCGTAGAGGACATGCAGATGAAGCTCTTGCCGCCCTTGGACAGGTAAGCGCCCATCACGAAGTCCAGCTGACCGCCGGTGCCGGAGATATGCTTGAGACCGGCAGACTCGGCATTCACCTGGCCAAACAGGTCCATATCAATGGCGTTGTTGATGGAGATGAAGTTATCCAGCTGAGCCAGCACCCGCACGTCGTTGGTGTAGTCCACAGGAGCAGCCATCACGTCGGGGTTGCGGTCCACGTAGTCGTACAGCTTCTTGGAGCCGGCAGCAAAGGCGTACACCTGGCGGCCCTTATCCAGAGCCTTGTTCTTACCGGTGAGCTTGCCCGCCATAGCCATGTCCACAAAGCCGTCCACGTACATCTCGGTGTGAACACCCAGGTCCTTCAGATCGGACTGAGCAATCATAGCGCCGATGGTGTTGGGCATGCCGCCAATGCCCAGCTGCAGGCAGGCGCCGTTGGGGATCTGAGGCACGATGAGCTCGGCCACAGCCTTGTCCACCGCGGTGGGCTCGCCGCCGCCGCCCAGCTGAGCGACCTCGGGGTTATCCCCTTCCACAACATAGTCCACGTCCTTGATGTTGATCTCACAGCCGGTGAGACCGTACACCCAAGGCATGTTCTTGTTCACTTCCAGGATGATGACCTTGGCCTTCTCCAGCATGTCGGCCAGGTGAGAGGCGGCCAGAGCAAAGCTGAAGTTACCGTGGCTGTCCATGGGGGTGACCTGGAGCATAGCCACGTCCACAGTCAGGTTCTCCCGGTAGAAACGGGGCAGCTCGGAATAGCGCATGGGGCTGAAGAAGCCCATGCCCTTGGTCATGATCTTACGGTCAATGCCGCTGCAGTGCCAGGAGTTCCAGGTGAAGTGCTCACCGGCATCCTCGGCCTTGGCGATCTCCGGCATCCACATGGTAACGCCGCCGCGGACCTTCACGTCCCGCAGCTCGTCCTTACGAGCGGCCAGGGCCTTGTCCAGGGCGATGGGGTGGTTGGTGCACCAACCGTAGTCCACCCAGTCACCGGATTTGACTACCTTGACCGCCTCTTCGGCGGTGGTCAGCTTCTGCTGATACATGGCTTGATAATCCATTTTGATACCCTCCAGTTATGTTAAATATTGAGAGATTCCTTTAGTTGTCCAGGTAATAGGGCTTCATCAGGCTCTTCTGCTCGGTAGAATCCTTCACCCTATTGGAGCGCATGGGCTCGATCGGCCCTCTGGGCCCACGATCCCGGCGGCGGTCCGGACGGGAATTCTTCTTTTTCCCAGAGACCGGCTCCTCCTTTTTCTTAGGTGCGGAAGGGACCGCTTTGACCTTTCCTTTGTCCTTGGTCTGGACTGTCTCAACCCGTGGTTCCTTCTCGCCCCGACGTTCCTTACGGCGACTGCGGGGCGCGGAGCGGTGGGACAGCGGAGACTCCTGAACGCTCAGGGGCTTGCGGGGCGCCAGAAGCCGGGCGGTGGCGTCCATGATATGATCGCCCGCCAGGGGATTGGGACGGGAGAAATCGGTACGAGGCATGGCGTTTCCGGTCTCCATGCGGCTGCCCGGACGGGTCAGCTTACGGCGGCGGGAGGTCTGCTGGACCTGAGGCTCCGGCTCAGAAACTTGGGACACCGGGGCAGCCTGTACCTGTTCAGCCTGCTTGGGCTTTGCCTTGGCCTTGCGGCGGCGGCGCCGGGACTTGGCAGGTTTCTCCTCCTGTGTCTGGACCGGAGTCTCAGCCACAGGCTGGGGAGCAGCCTGCGCCGCTTCCGCCTTGCGCTGAGCGGCCGCTTTTCTGGCCTCATCCCGGGCACGGCGCTGCTCCTTGGCGGCGGCTCGGGCCTGGGCGTCCTCCTCGTTGATGATGCGGCCGTTCTTATCCCGCTTGGGGGCCTGGAGGTCCACCATAGGATAGGGATGGTCCTCTACCACAGGAATGGAGCGGCCAATGAGCTTTTCAATCTCTTTAAGCAGGGGTTTTTCGCTGAAATCACAAAATGCCACGGCGGTGCCTCCATGACCCGCCCGGCCGGTACGGCCGATGCGGTGGACGTAGGTCTCAGGCACCTCGGGGAGGTTGTAGTTGAACACGTGGGAGAGCTCCTCAATGTCCAGTCCCCGGGCAGCGATGTCGGTGGCCACCAAACAGCGGATGGCCCCGGACTTGAAGTCGGCCAACGCCTGCTGTCGGGCGGTCTGGCTCTTGTTTCCGTGGATAGCAGCGGCGGTGATGCCCGCCTTTACCAGATCCCGGGCCACCTTGTTGGCCCCGTGCTTGGTGCGAGTAAAGACCAGCGCATTTTTTACGCCCAACTGGTCCATCAGCAGGGAGAGCAGCTTGGTCTTGTTGCCCCGGTCTACAAAGTACACCGACTGGCGGATGGCCTCCACCGGCGAGGATACCGGGTCCACCGCCACCCGGGCGGGGTGGTGAAGCAGAGAGTTGACCAGCTCGGCAATTTCTTTGGGCATGGTAGCGGAGAAAAACAGGGTCTGCTTTTTCTCAGGCAGCCACTTGAGAATCTTCTTTACGTCGTGAATAAAGCCCATATCCAGCATCCGGTCGGCCTCATCCAGCACAAAGATCTCAAGATCATTCAGATGGATGAAGCCCTGCTGATACAGGTCACCCAGGCGGCCGGGTGTGGCCACCAGAATGTCTACGCCTTTCCCCAGTTTCTCTACCTGGGGTGCCTGTCCCACGCCGCCGAAAATTACCGCGCAGCGCAGGGCCAGATGACGGCCGTAGTGTTCAAAGCTCTCACCGATTTGGATGGCCAACTCCCGGGTGGGAGTGAGGATGAGAGCACGGATGGGGTGCCCGGATACAGGCTTGCTGCTCAACCGCTGGAGAATCGGGGCGGCAAAGGCACAGGTTTTTCCGGTGCCCGTCTGGGCGCAGCCTAGCACGTCCCGCCCCGCCAGGGCAGGGGGACTGGCCTGCTCC
>NZ_JBKVXZ010000057.1:0-25373 GCF_046973065.1 Flintibacter sp.
GGCCAGTCCTACCGCGCCCGACACCAAAAAGTCCAGGCAGCAGTTCCACAGCTGCTGGTCTACGGGCAGAAACAGCCCCTGCCAGTCCTCCTGGCACTTTTTATAAATCAGCTGGTCCAGCCGCCGGAAAAAGGAATCCTGGGTGCGCTGGTCCAAAAAGGCCAGCCGCAGCACCGGATCGTCCCGGACAAAGCGGAACACGTCGGTGAGCAGGGGGGTGAGCCCCCGCTGCAAATCTTGGGTGGAATAGGAGGACAACAGCTGGGTCAAACGCTGAAACAGGTCCTGCTCCATCTGGTCCAGCAGATCAAATACATCCTTGTAGTGGGCGTAGAAGGTGCCCCGGTTCACGTCGGCGCGCTGGGTCAGTTCACGCACGGTAATGGAGCGGGCGTCCTTCTCTTTCAGCAGCTCCAGCATGGCCTGCTGCAGACGCATCCGGGTGCGGCGAACCCGGCGGTCCTGGGTGTCCTGGATCATATAGCTCCCTCCTGAAAAGTTTACGAAATCTTTCCACATTTTCCGGACAGAATGTGGAAAATTGTTTGGTTTCAGACAAGAATGGGCAAATGTGTCCCTTGCGTCTGCCGTTGGAACCACTATAATATAAAGTGTAAAAATAATCAACACATGTTCCTTAATCAACAGGAGGACGGGTATGGCATATATTTCACTGGAGCACGTGGTCAAGCGGTATAAAATGGGTGAAGTCACCATCACGGCGGTGGATGACATCACCTTTGACATTGAAAAAGGGGAGTTTGTCATCATCGTGGGTCCCTCGGGCGCGGGCAAAACCACGGTGCTGAATATTTTGGGCGGCATGGACGCCTGCGACGAGGGCACCATTCTGGTGGACGGCAAGGAGATCAGCAAATGCAACTCCCGCCAGCTGACCACCTACCGGCGCTATGACATCGGCTTTGTTTTTCAGTTCTATAACCTGATTCAGAACCTCACCGCCCTGGAAAATGTGGAGCTGGCCGCCCAGATCTGCAAGGAACCTCTTCCGGCCCAGGAGGTACTGTGCCACGTGGGACTGGGGGAGCGGCTCAATAACTTCCCAGCCCAGCTCTCCGGCGGCGAGCAGCAGCGGGTAGCCATTGCCCGTGCGCTGGCCAAAAACCCCAAGCTGCTGCTGTGCGACGAGCCCACCGGCGCGCTGGATTACATCACCGGCAAGGCCATCTTAAAGCTCCTTCAGGACACCTGCCGCCAGTAGGGGATGACGGTGGTGGTCATCACCCACAACACCGCCATTGCACCCATGGCCGACAAGGTGATCCACGTGAAAAACGGCCGGGTGGACCGGATCGTGCGCAACGAGAATCCCATGCCCGTGGAAGAGATTGAGTGGTAAACAGGGCAAAAACAGCACAATAAGGAGCACTTTTAGAACAATATGGACGATTTAAGACAAAGAAAGGGGGCGGCGGCATGAAAAACAGGAGAAAGCGCACCCCCAACCGCCTGCTCACCGATACTCTGCGGGAGATCAAGAATACCCGCAGCCGCTTTATCTCCATCATGATCCTCTCCGCCCTGGCGGTCTGTTTTCTGGCGGGCCTGCGGGTGACCGAGCCCGACATGAAAAACAGCGTGGACCAATATCTGGATGCCCAGCGGCTGATGGACCTGCGGGTGGTGTCCACCCTGGGGCTGACGGAGGAGGACGTGGAGGTGCTCAGCCGTCAGGAGGGGGTGGAGCTGGCCCAGGGGGCCTATACCATCGACGCGACGGTGAAGGTTGAGGATAAGGATTCTACTGTGAAGGCATTATCCTTTACAGATAATTTGAACATCCCCGACCTGCAGGAGGGCCGACTCCCGGAAAAGGCCGGAGAATGTTTGGTAGAACCCCGATTTTTGCAGGAAACAGGCCTTTCTGTGGGGGATACGATCACATTAGACACCGGAACCGTGGATTATAAGGACGCTTTAAAGCAGGCAGAATTTACCATAGTTGGAAGTGCCAACTCTCCGCTGTACATCGGTGTGGAGCGAGGCTCCTCCACGTTGGGCACCGGAAAAGTGAGCTATTTTATTCTGCTGCCCATGGAATCCTTCGATATGGAGACCTATACTGGCGCCTACCTCCTGTTTGAGGGCGCTTCCCAGCTGATGACTTACAGCGATGCCTACGAGCAATTGGTAGAGGAGCGCACCGACCAGATGGAACCTCTCTCCAAAGAGCGGGCCCAGCTGCGGGGAGACTCTATCCGGGACGAGGCCCAGGAGGAGATCGACAAGGCAAAGCAGGAGCTCTCCGACGGGGAAAAAGAGCTTGCCGACGCGTGGCAGGAGCTGCTGGACGGCGAAAACGAGCTCAAAGATGCCCGAAAAGAGCTGGATGACGGCTGGGTTGACTATGAGGAGGGCCGGGAGGAATATCTGGACGGTCTGCAGGACTACTACGAGGGCGAGCGGAAATACGAGGACGGCGTCAAGGAATATGAGGACGGCGTGGCCGAGCTGGAGGACGCCCGAAAGGAGCTGGACGATGGCTGGAACGAGTATTACGACGGCGTCAGGCAGTATAATTCCGGCGTGTCCAAGCTCAACGCGGGCCGCCGGGAGCTGCAGCAGCAGGAGGCCGCCTTCCAGGACGGCCTGACCCAGTTCCGCAATCAGCTGCCCGCCCTGGGCCTGCCCACTTACGGCAGCAACAGCGAGCTGCTCTCCGCCATGGCGGGGGAGCAGGGCGCGGTCATTGACGGCGTACTCAATACCACCCGGAACAATTTATCCAGCGGCATTCAGTTGCTGGACGGCATTGCCAAGCTGGAGAGCCAGCTGGGGGACTACGCCAATGTGGATACCAGCACGCTGACTGCACAGAAAAGCCAGCTGGAGAGCGCCATCAGCGCTCTCCAGAGTGGAATTCAGGCATTGGAGGGCCAATTGGCCGCTCTGGACCCGGCCGCCGAGGACTATGAGGCCCAAAAAGCAGCGCTGGAGGGACAGATTGCCGAGCAGCAGCAGACGCTGGCTCAAAGACAGGGCGAACTGGCCGGATTGGAGCAGGTCATTCCCTATAAGCAGCAGCTGGACAGCCTGCGGGCGCAGCGGGATGCGGCGGGGCTCACCAATACCACCTCCCAGCAGCTGCAATCCCAGCTGGACCAGCTCTATACCACGGTAAATGGGCAAAAAGTACCTGTGTCCACCTCTGTGTTCCTCTCCGGAAACCAGGCCATTCAGGATGGCTGGCAGGAGATCTATGACGGCGAGGCGGAGCTTGCCTCTGCCCGGCGTCAGCTCAACAGCGCTAAAAAGCAGCTGGAAGAGGGCGAGGAGGAGTACGAGGACGGCGTAGCCCAGCTGGAGGACGCCAAAAAGGAACTGGACGACGCCAAGAAGGAATTGGAGGACGGCTGGGCAGAACTGGAGGACGGCCGCCTGGAACTGGAGGACGCCAAGAAAAAGCTGGACGACGGCGAGGCCGACTATGCCCAGGGCTTAAAGGATTGGCAGGACGGCAAGAAGGAGTACGAGGACGGCCTCATCGAGCTCCAGGACGGCAAGAAGACCCTGGAGCAGGAGCGTGCTGACGGACTGGCCGAACTGGCTGACGCCAAGAAGGAGCTGGACGACGGCGAGGCCAAGTACGCCGACGGCTACCAGGAATACCTGGACGGCAAAGCGGAGGCCGAGGCTGAGATCGCCGACGCCAAGAAGAAGGTGGAGCAGGCCCAGCGGGATCTGGACGATCTGGACGACTGTGAGTGGTACCTGCTGGACCGGGACACCAACATGGGCTTTGTCAGCTACTCCATGGACGCCGACCGCATGGGCAACCTGGCCAGCGTATTCCCCCTTATTTTCTTCCTGGTGGCGGCTCTGGTGTGTCTGACCACCATGACCCGCATGGTGGAGGAGCAGCGGGTGGCCATCGGCGGCATGAAGGCTCTGGGCTACTCCAAGGGCGCCATTGCCATCAAATACGTGGGTTACGGCTTCCTGGCCAGTGCGGTAGGCTCCCTGGTGGGTCTGGCGGTGGGCCTGACCCTGCTGCCCTGGATCATCTGTACCTCCTGGAAAATCATCTATACCTTTGGTCCCATCCATTACGGCATTGAGCCGGTCACTTCGGTCACGGCCTGTCTGGCGGCGGTGGGGACCGTCACCCTGTCCGCCCTGGGGGCCTGCTTCAATACCCTGGCCGCCGTGCCTGCCCAGCTCATGCGGCCCAAAGCGCCCCCCATGGGCAAGCGCATCCTGCTGGAGCGCATCACTCCTCTGTGGCGGCGGCTGTCGTTCAACTATAAGATCACCCTGCGCAACCTCTTCCGGTATCAGAAGCGGTTCTGGATGACCGTCATCGGTATCGGCGGCTGCGCCGCCCTCATTGTTACGGCCTTTGGCCTGCGGGACTCCATCTTTGCGGTGATGGAGAAGCAGTATGAGGAGATTTACCGCTACTCCGCCCAGCTGGGGCTGGTGGAGCATATTACCCCCGGCGAGTGGGCCGAGGTGGAAAAGTCGCTGGAGGGCAGCGAGCTGGTAGGGGACTGGACGAAGGAACACACCGAGACCGTCACCGCCGAGACCGACGCCTATACCGCTGACGCCACCCTGGAGGTGGTGGAAAACAGTGAGGTGCTGGAGCGGTTTGTCAACCTGCGTCACCGCACCGACAATGACACCGTTACCCTTCCCGAGGATGGGGTCATCCTCACGGAAAAGCTCTCCCTGCTGCTGGACGTGGAGGTAGGAGATACCATCACCCTGGACGGAGACAGCCGGGTGGAGGTGCGGGTGGCCGACATCACCGAGCACTATATCCAGCACAGCGTGTACATGTCCAGCACCTACTATGAGCAGGTCTTCGGTCAGACTCCGGAGGAAAATGCCGTGCTGGTCTCCTACGACACCCAGGCCGATGGCGCCCAGGAGCTGGAGCAGAAGCTGGTCTCTCTGGACGGCGTCAGCTCGCTTACCCGCATCGAGGACACAAGAAAAACCTTCGGCACCAGCCTGGAGAGCGTGGACTACGCGGTGGCGCTGATTATCGTGTGTGCCGCGGCCCTGGCCTTTGTGGTGCTCTACAACCTGACCAACATCAACATCACCGAGCGTATGCGGGAGCTGGCTACTCTGAAGGTGCTGGGCTTCTACGATGGAGAACTGTCCGCCTATATCTACCGCGAGAACGTGATTCTCACCGTGTTTGGCGTGGCCATGGGCATGGTGATGGGTAAATTCCTCCACCAGTGGCTGATCCTGACGGTGGAAATTGACCTTTTGATGTTCGGCCGCACCGTGGCGCCCACCAGCTATCTGTGGGCGGTGCTGCTGACCACCGTGTTCTCTCTGGTGGTGAACCTGGCAGCCCACCGGAAGCTGAAAAAGCTGGATATGGTGGAGTCTTTGAAAACCGTCGAATAACCTCCGCTTTCTTGAAAGAAAGCTTGGCAAAGAACTTTGTGCGAAACTTCGTTTCGCCTCTGGGATGCTTGCCCAGCCGCCTTGGTTTTGCCAGAGTAGGCGGTGTTATTTCAACGCACCTTTCCACCAAATTTTGCACATAAAGGGCCTAAGGCCCGGGGCAAGAAGAATCACAGATCTTGTCTTTGGGCCGCCGGGAGGATTCTACTATCTGACACGAGGGCGTCCCCCGTAAACGGGGGTCTGGGGGGCAACGCCTATGAACACCGGCGCAAGCCAGGTGTTCATCGAAGGAGCCCACCAGTCACTCTTTGGTTCCTTTCTGGTGATCCAGAAAGGAACCCGCCCCGCTGGGCGGAACCCTCCAAACACAAAAAGCGTCCCCGCAGGAACTCACCCTGCGGGGACGCTTGCTATATCAGAGAAAGAATTACACCTCATTCACCACGCCCACAAACAGGGTCACACCCTGGCTGCGTAGTACAAACAGGAAGGGGCGGTTCAGATCCATGATGCAGGTTTCGTCAGGCGGCGCGCCCGCCCCCATGCCCAATATGGTAACGGCGGCCGCCTCCACGCCTTCCTCATTCACACTCACCCGGGTCATCTGCTGGGCCTGGTTCAGATAGGCATCCAGAGAGGTGAGACCGCTGAGATCCGCCTTGTCGCCATCCAGCAGGTCGGTAATGCCCAGAGATTTCAGGGTGTTCATCAGGTCCAGGTCGGCGGACAGGTCAAACTTGGGTACCGACCACTCCACCGTGCCGTACTGTACATCGGCGGCTCCGGAGCTGAGGCTGGACAGGAAGTTGGGGTCATTGAGCAGTGTCTCGGGAGCCGTGCCTTCCTCTGGCAGGACGAAGAACATCTCGCCCAGTTGGGTTTCCAGAGCAGCAGCCTGATAGCCATCCCGTTTCAGAAAACTACCCGCTTTGGAAGCGTGCATAAAGTCTGCGGAGACGGTATTCCCTGCGGCGGTGGTGAAGTCTCCCGCCTGGGTTTGGGAGGCATCAAAGGGCTCCAGCCAGGCTGCCTTGTAGTAAAGGGAGGAGGCCAGCAGAAGTAGGGTGTCCGGCGCGGTCTCCACCACCGGCCCATCCCTGCCAATGAGACCGCCCGTCTCCTTGGAAATCCAGTCCGTGATGGCCTGATTGGCTCCGGCAGTGCCCATGGGGGTGGTGTATACCCCGGCAAAGTAGTCCCGGCCCAACGTGTCCAGGGTGGACTGGACGTAGTCCCCCTCCTGGGCGTCATTGAGCCACACGGAGTTGGAGAGAATGAGGCTGCTCACCCCGTCGTTGGTGTACAGGCCCTTCCACAGGCGACCCACCTGGTCGGTGAGCTCCCGCTGACCGGCCACCCCCAGGGCGGAGAGCAGCTGGGCCTGGCTGTCTCCCTGGGCGCAGGGTACCAGCATGGCCAAGGCGGCCCACAGGGAGGCAGGGGAGTAGGCGGCGTTTTTCCCCTCCTGGCCTGCCAGAGCCAGGGGAGTGCTCTTGGCGGCAAAGTCGCTCAGGGCAAAGCGGGTGCCCTCAGGGATGCCGCCGCTGCGCAGCTCCATCACCGCGCTGTAATACTCATCGTAGGCGTTGTAGTAGGCGTCCCAGTCAGCGTCAGGGCCGTCCTCGGGCTGCTGAGGAAACTGGGGAAATTCGGGGTAGGTGGGCTCCTTCAGGGTGGTAAAGACGGCCTCGGCCTGGCTCTGGGACGAGCTCTGACTGCCCTGGGGATCGGAAGACTCCCCTTTGGGGCCGCAGCTTGCCAGAGATAAGAGCAGGGCAGAGGCCAGCAAGATGGATACCGTTCGTTTCATGGCAGTACACTCCTTTCCGGTGTTTCCTCTCTACTAATTTAGACGGAATACAGGGTGGAGGGGTTCCAAATCAGGGCACGGATTCTCATCTTTATTATACCCCGTTTTGCTCCGACAGGGAAGGGTCAGGCCAGGGAGTAGGCCCACAGATTGTTGATCTGTCCGGCCAAGGTGTCATAGTCCCAAAGCTGGGAGCTGGTGGAGTGGCGGTTGGGATCGTTGACCCGGATTTTGCCGTCCTCCATCCCCACCAACACGATGAAGTGGCCGCTGGTGGTGAAGTCGCCGGGGCCAACGCTGCAAATGATGGGCTGGCCATTTTTCAGAGCCCGGGTGACCACGCCCTCGTCCAGGGGCAGCTCCTTGGCGGTGAGACCGAAGTGCTCTGCCCCCGTGCGCATCAGATCCCAGCTGGTGCCCACGCCGTCCACATACAGCCCTTGGCTGTCGGCGTACTGGGCAACGGTGTAGGGGGTGATGGTGTTGTCTCCAGTGAGGCCGCAGATCACCATGGACAGGGCGGTGGGACCGCAGCCGTTGAGGGCCATCAGACCATCGCCGTAGTTGGCGTAGCCCCAGCGCATATCCCACTGCATGAGCAGGGGGAATTCGCCCTTTGTCACCGCGCCCACCGTGTCGGCGGGGGTGTCGTGCTTGTGCTGGGGGTAGCCCGCCACAAAGTCCAGAGTCTCACTGTTGCGGGCAAGCAGGGAGAGCAGATTGGCGGGGTAGTCGTCCAGATTTTTCAGTATATACTTGGCCTGGGTCTCCTCCTTGGCCAACTCGCGCAGCTGGGAAAGAGTCTCGCTGCTAATGGTCTGGCCGTCCAGGGACTGGCGGGGCTGGAAGGGAAAATAGCCGGTATAGAGGCGATAGCCTCCCACCACTGCCACCAGGACCAGAAGAATCCAGGGCAGGGGGGAACGGCGACGTTTTTTCTTTGTGGAGGCGGCAGCCTCGCGGGAACGGGATGGCATAGGGAAAACCTCTTTTCTGTCCAAGGGATGTCTTCTATACCATACCGCAGAAAGATTAAATTGATATGGAATAATTCTTAAGTTTTTTCGAAGGTTTTCTGCCCCTTGTATGGGAGCATGGTTTTTGGTATCCTGAGGAAAAGGAAGAAAAGGAGGCATTTGCCATGGTGCCCAGCTACGAGACCATGGGGGACTGGCTGGAGGAGATCGCCCAGCAGTTCCCGGACGCGTTTTTTGAAGAGCTGGACGGAGGCATCCAGCTGGAGGAGCAGGCCCTGCCCGACCCGGAGTTTCCCCCGGGGGAGATGTACATCATGGGGGAGTACTGCAATGATATGCTGGGGCGGTATATCGTACTCTACTACGGTTCCTTTGCTGCTCTGCTCGCTGACGAGGATGAGGAGACCTGGAAGGACGAGATCTTCGCCACTGTGGCCCATGAGTTTACCCACCACATGGAGGATTTTGCGGGGCTGCATGCTCTGGATGATAAGGATGCGGAGTTTTTAAGGCAGGCCAGGGGAGAAGAGTGAGGGTTCCGCCCTGCGGGGCGGGTGACTTTCTGAACGATCAGAAAGTCACCAAAGAATCGCTGGGAGACTCCTTCGATAAACACCTGGCTTGCGCCGGTGTTCATAGGCGTCGTCCCCCAGACCCCCGATTACGGGGGACGCCCTCCTGGGAAATGGGCAATTTTATCCGGCGGGCAAAGACAAGACCGCTGGTCCTTCTTGCCTCGGGCCTTAGGCCCTTTATGTGCAAAATTCGGTGGACATCACGCTGAAATGACACCGCCTACTCTGGCAAAACCGTGGCAGCTGGGCAGTTGTGGGAGACATCCGCCCGACCACCGCCGCACCCAACAGGTAGGGATGCAGGAGGCGGGGTGCGTTAGAGCCGCCCGCCTGTAAATTTTAGATTGGTAGGCCCCAGTGGGCCGAGAGTAGAGGGATGCACGGTCAAAACTTAGGACGCCGGAAGTGACCAAAAGTCCAAAGTGACCCTCTCTCGTAAACAGGGGTCCGGGGGCAAGCCGCCTAGGAATACTGCCGCAGGCAAAGTGTTCCTCGAAGGCGGCCCCCGGCGGCGTTTTGCCTACTTTGCCGCCGTGGGCAAAGTAGGACGCCCCGCAGGGCGTAACTTTTCCCCAAACAAATAGCCCTGGCTGCCGTTGACAGCCAGGGCTTTCTTCTTAATCCCGATCGGATTCGTACTTCAAAATCTGTCCCGTTCCGCCGTGAATGGTGTACTCATACTCCACCCCGCCGGCCTTGAACTCCACTTCATACTCCAGAACGCCGTCGTCCCAGTCCTGCTCCACCTTCATCTCGGAGGTCTGGCTGGCGCTGACCCCTGCGTGGTTGAGGGCGATGGACTTGGCCTTTTCCGCACCGATGTCGGTGGAGGAAGTGCCGGAGCCGCCGCTGGTTTGGCTGCCGCTCTGGCCGGTGGATTGTCCGGAGCTTCCGGAGCCGCCGTAGCTCTCCCGCTCACTCTCCAGCACGGTGGCGGAGGTGAGGGCAATTTTGTACTCATAGCGGGTGTTGCCCGCCATAAATTCCACCTCATAGCACTCGGCGCGGCCGTCGTCGTACTCCAGCCAGGCGTTGCAGTATTTGGTGCTGCTCTCGCTCACCCCGGCATGGCTGAGGGCGGCCTGCTTGGCGGCGCTCTCACCGATGAAGGAGGAGGTATTGGTGGAGGAGCCGGTGTTGGCGCCGTTCTGCTCGGTCTTGTACTTTACCACTTCGCCGGTCTGGGCGTCGATCTCGTAGTCGTATTCGGTGCCCTTCACGTGGAATTCCACCTCATAGACCATGCGTCCATCGTCGTAGTCGTACTCGGCCTCCACAAAGGTGGCGTCGGAGGCGGAGACTCCGGCGTGCTTCAAAGCGGCCTCCTTGGCGGCCTCCAGGCCGATGTAGGCGCTCTGGCTGGCAGAGCCGGAGGTGGTAATGGGAGCGGCGTTTGCCGCGCCGCTGTTCTGCTCATTGCCGGAAGTCTGTCCTTCTAGAGGAGCCTGGGCGGTATAGAGGAGGTTCAGCTCGTTGATGGACAGGCCCACCAGATCCTCAAAGGTCTTGGTGTTGTTGCTGCCCTCCACGATGGCCTGGATGAGGGCGGCCTTACCGGTGGAAATGCCGTACTCCTGGGCCTTTTGGCTCAGCTCCTCGCTGTTTTGGAGGGTCTGAGCCAGCACCGCGCCGTTGACCTGAGCATTGGCCAGGGCGGCGTCGGCCTGGGCGGTGAGCTCCTGCTGAAGCTTCTCGCCCCGCGCCTGGTCGTCGTCTTCCACGGTGATGAGGATGGAGTTGGCCAGCTCATCCACATAGCCGTGCTGCAGGAGGGAGCCGATGATGGCATACATGGCCACGTCGGCCTGGGTGCCTTTCAGGTCCATGCCGTCCAAAATCTCCGCTCCGTCGTCGTTCATGGGGGTGGCGGAGAGAACTTTTTCGTTTTTATTGACCTCCAGCTGGATGCTGGGGTTCACGTCCAGGGACACCAGAGAGGCCACGGCGTTGTTGGCGCTGTAATAGTAGTAGCCTCCGCCGCCGCCCACCAGCACCAGGGCCAGACAGGCGGCCGCCGCCAGGGGAGCCCAGCGTCTCTTTTTCTTCTTCGTTTCCACGGCATTTGTCATGTCGATCACAGTTCCTTTCCCCGTTTCACACCGGGAGAGCACGCCCTCCAGGTCGTTGGGGGCGGCGTGATCCAGGGCGGTGCGCAGCCGGCGTTCCAACTCATGGTCTGTCATGGGGCGTCATCTCCTTCCAGTTTGGTCTTGAGTTTTGACAGGGCTCTGCGATACTTGGACAGCACGGTGGGCAAAGGCAGCTCCAGCAGCTTGGCGATCTCCCGGTGTTTGAGACCGGCCGCGGCGTGGAGCACCACGATCTGCCGTTCCTGGTCGCTGAGGATGTTGAGGGCGGCCTCCAGCACGGCCCGGTCCTCGGGGGTCACCGAGGGGGACTGGGCGGGGATAGCGTGCCACTGCTCCTCTCCCAGGTCCTGGGTGCGGCCACGGTCCCGCAGCTTCATGCGGGCCAGGTTCCGGGTAATGGTGAGCAGCCAGGCCATGGGGGTGCCCTGAGGGCGGTAGAGGTGGCACTTCTCCCAGGCGGTCACGTAGGTGTCCTGGGTCACGTCCTCCGCGTCGTGTCCGCTGCCCAGAATGGACAGGGCCAGGCCGTATACCGCCGCCCGGGTGCGGTGGTACAGCTGAGCCAGAGATTCCCGGTCTCCGGCGGCCAGGCCCGCCATCAGCCCTTCCAGCTGCTGGGGGTCGGGGACGCCATATTCACTTTGCAGTGCTGCCAATAGCATTAGCATGGCGCATTTCTCCTGTCATTTATGAAATGGGGAACGGGGGCATTTTATTGCGTGGAGACGAAAAAATTTCTGGAATTTTTTCGCCCTCCATTATACCCGCCCTTGGGGCTTTCTGGCAAGAGCCTTGCAGGGAGACGGCGGGGTGTGGTATCCTTGGCACAACAAGGAGAGGAGGGGTGGACCATGGAACAGAAAACAGTGCGGGGCCGCTTTGCCCCCAGCCCCAGCGGACGGATGCACCTGGGCAACCTGTGGTCGGCGCTGCTGGCCTGGCTCAGCGCCCGGAGCCAGGGGGGCGAGATGGTGCTGCGGCTGGAGGACCTGGACCCGGACCGGTGTACCCGGGCCTGGTGCGACCAGGTGATGCGGGATCTGGAGTGGCTTGGACTCACCTGGGATAACGAGCCGGTATACCAGTCGGAGCGCACCGCGGTATATGCACAGGCTTTCCACGCCCTGGAGGAGCGGGGCCTCATCTACCCCTGCTACTGCACCCGGGCTGAACGCCTGGCCGCCTCGGCGCCTCACCGCAGCGACGGGCAAACCATCTACGACGGCCGCTGCTCCCGGCTGACCGAGGCGGAGCGGGAGGCCCTCAGCCAGACCCGCCGCCCGGCCTGGCGGGTCAAAGTGGGGCAGGAATCCATTACATTTTGCGATTTTCTATATGGAGAATACAAAGAGGATTTAAAAAACGACTGCGGAGACTTCATTTTGCGCCGCTCCGACGGGGTGTACGCCTACCAGCTGGCGGTGGTAGTGGACGACGCCGCCATGGGGGTAACCCAGGTGGTGCGGGGCAGTGACCTGCTCTCGTCCACCCCGCGGCAGATCTATCTCCAGCGGCTGCTGGGGCTGCCGCAGCCGGAGTACGGCCACGTGCCTTTGCTGCTGGCCGCCGACGGGCGGCGGCTGGCCAAGCGGGACCGGGACCAGGAGCTGGGGGAGCTCCAGAGCCGGTATACCGCGCCCGAGCTTTTGGGCCGCCTGGCCCATCTGGCCGGTCTCATCCCGGAGCCCGCGCCCATCACCGCCCAGCAGCTCGTCCCCCTCTTTTCCTGGGAAAAGCTCCCCCGGGAGGACCTCAAGGTGGAAAAATTTTAAATTATTATAGAGGTAACCCCTTGACTTCTGGACAAAATCAGATATAATAATTAGGCTTGTCTTCCTGAGAAGGCGGGCCTTATCCTTGCTCCCGGCATGAAGACCGGGGGCCACAAGACCATAAGGAGGTGCAAGAAACATGGCAAAGATCACTGCGAACTACGAGGCGATGTATATCCTGGACCCCGCTCTGAGCGAGGAGGCCATCGCTGCTCTGGTTGCGAAGTTCAAGGCCGTCGTGGAGGCTAACGGTACCGTCTCCGAGATCGACGAGTGGGGCAAGCGCCGTCTGGCCTATCCCATCAACGATCTGATGGAGGGCTACTACGTCCTGATGACCTTCAACGCCGCTGCCGCTATCCCCGCCGAGCTGGACCGTATTTTCCGGATCACCGACGGCGTGATGCGTTCCCTCATCGTCTGCAAGGACCAGTAAGGGGGAGCTAAAATGCTCAATCGAATTATTATCATGGGTCGCCTGACCCGTGACCCGGAGCTGCGCCACACCCAGACTGGGACCGCTGTGGCCTCCTTCACCCTTGCGGTGGACCGGGATTTTAAGGACAAGTCCACTGGCGAGCGCTCCACCGACTTCATCGACGTGGTAGCCTGGCGCCAGACCGGCGAGTTTGTCAGCCGCTACTTCACCAAGGGCCGCATGGCCGTGGTAGAGGGCCGGCTGCAGATCCGGGATTGGACGGATAAAGACGGCGGCAAGCGCCGCAGCGCCGAGATCGTGGCGGATAACGTCTACTTCGGCGACTCCAAGCGGGACGGCGACGGAGGCTATCAGAGCTCCGGCTACGCCTCCGGCGGCGGATACTCCGGCGGCTATGCCTCCGGCGGTTACGCTTCCCCCGCTGCTCCGGCCGCGCCTGCGGCCCCCTCCGGCTACGGCGCCCCCTCCATGGGCGGCGACCAGTTTGCCGAACTCTCTGACGACGACGGCGAGCTGCCGTTTTAAATCTTAGACCGTATATGGTCGTAAAAGGAGGTTACTCTCATGGCTATGGAACGTGAAAACCGGGCTCCCCGCGGCCGCAAGCGCCGCAAGGTCTGTGCCTTCTGCGTGGACAAGGTCGAGTGCATCGACTATAAGGACGCTGCCAAGCTGCGCCGCTATACTTCCGAGCGCGGAAAGATCCTGCCCCGCCGCACCACCGGCACCTGCGCCATGCATCAGCGTCAGCTGACCGAGGCCATCAAGCGCGCCCGTCAGGTCGCCCTGCTGCCCTACGTCACCGACTAATTGCATTGCTTCAAGCCTCTCCCAGCTGGGAGAGGCTTTTTTTATTGCTTTCACAGTCCTGTCACAAAAAATTTTGAAAAGGGATTGCACAATGGGCAATTATTTTGTACAATAAAAATGTATTTCTATCGGATCGTGGCCCGCACTGTCGGGCCACGCCGTTGTTTCCGTGCATTATTTGTTTATATTTTACAGATAGAAAGGGTGGCGGCCGGCCTATGGAGCTTTTGAAGGAACGGATTCGCAAAGATGGGAAGGTCAGGGGCACCGACGTGCTGAAGGTGGACAGTTTTCTCAACCACCAGATGGACGTCGATCTCTTCGCGGAGATCGGCAAAGAATTTAAGCGCAGATTTGCAGACTGCGACGTGAACAAGATCCTGACGATTGAGGCTTCGGGCATTGGGATCGCCTGTATCACGGCGCAGTTTTTCCACTGCCCGGTGATTTTTGCCAAAAAGAACCAGACCAAGAACATCGCTGGTGAGGTGTACACCTCCCAGGTGGAGTCCTTTACCCACGGCCGTGTGTACAACATCATTGTGGCCAAGGAGTTTTTGGGCCCGGGCGACAAGGTGCTGCTCATCGACGACTTCCTGGCCAACGGCGCTGCCCTGGAGGGGCTGGCCAAGCTGGTGAAGGACGCCGGAGCGGAGTTGGTAGGCGCCGGTATCGTCATCGAGAAGGCCTTCCAGCCCGGCGGTGACCGCCTGCGCGCCGAGGGCCTGCGGGTGGAGTCTTTGGCAAGAGTCAAGAGCATGAACGAGGAGACCGGCGTGGAGTTCGTGGACTGAGCGTCCCCTTACCGTGGTTAAAACCGGGAAAACTGGTTTTAATAAAAAAGAGGAATAGGAAACGAATGAGAAAACAAGGAGGAACTTTGCACATGAAGAAGAAGATTCTCGCACTTGTACTGGCTCTTGCCATGGTCCTGGGCCTGGCTGCCTGCGGCAGCAGCGGTTCCGGCAGCGGTTCCGGCAGCCAGAGCGGCTCCCAGACCAGCAATTCCGACTTTAAGGTAGGCGCCATCTATATCAACAAGAAGAGCGATACCGCCGGCTACACCTATGCCCATCACACCGGCATCACCAAGGCCATGAAGGAGCTGGGCATGGATCCCGAGACTCAGCTGGTCATCGTGGACCAGGTTCCTGAGGACGACACCCAGGTGGGCGCCGCCGTGGACACCCTGGTGGGTGAGGGCTGCAGCATCATCTTCGGCATCTCCTTCGGTTACCTCAACGAGATGGAAGTGAAGGCTCAGGAGTATCCCGACGTGATCTTCTCCCACGCCACCGGCTTCAAGAGCAACGACACCAACTACAATAACTACTTCGGCCGCATCTATCAGGCCCGCTACCTGGCCGGCATCGCCGCTGGTCTCAAGAGCCTGGAGACCGGCAACAACAACATCGGCTATGTCTCCGCCTATGACACCGAGTACGCCGAGACCTGCTCCGGCATCAACGGCTTCACCCTGGGCGTGCAGGCCGTCAACCCCAACGCCACCGTCTATGTCAAGGAGCTCGGCACCTGGACCGACGAGGTCAACGAGTACGCCTTTGCCGAGGAGCTCATCAAGAGCTACGGCTGCGGTGTGATCGCTCAGCACTGTGACTCCGCTCAGCCCCAGCTGGCCGCGGAGAAGGCCGGCCAGTTCGGTTGCGGCTACAACTCCGACATGACCGCCGATGCCCCCGCTGCCCACCTCACCGCTCCCGTGTGGAACTGGGATGTGTACTACAAGCTGGCCATTCAGACCGCCATGGAGTGTGAGTCCGCTGACCAGTTTGTGGAGAAGATGGGCGGCCCCGCTTACTACGGCGGCCTGAATGAGGGCATGGTTGACGTGTCCCCCCTGAGCGAGAACTGCGCTGCCGGTACTCAGGACGCCATTGACCAGGTCAAGGCCCTGATCGCCTCCGGCGAGTGGGACGTGTTCTCCGGCGTGAAGCTGAACATCACCGTCACTGACGGCAAGGCTACCATCGAGAAGGTGGACGCTCCCCTGGTCACCAGCGACCGGGATGAGGTGAAGGACGACCAGGTGGTCGTTGCCGCCAACACCGAGATCGTGCCCGCCGGCGGTCCCTCCGTGGAGGACAGCGTCATCACCGGTAGCATGAACTACCTGGTGAAGGGCGTTGTGGTGGCCTGATCCGCCCGCGCAGCTGTCTGAAGACCCGAACAACCGGGCCGGCCAACCGGCCGGCCCGGTTTTGATTTTTGCAGCTTGGGCCGGAACAAGGTCCGGTTTGAACTGGAAAAACCAAACCTGAAACAAAACCGACAACGATTTGCAGATACGAAAGAGGGAGTGTGATTCCATGGCGGAGGAATACGCCATTGAAATGCGGGGGATTACCAAGACCTTCGGAAGCGTGGTGGCCAACAAGGACGTGAACCTGACCCTGCGCCGAGGCGAGATCCTGGCTTTGTTGGGAGAAAACGGCTCGGGCAAGACCACGCTGATGAATATGCTCTCCGGCATTTACCAGCCCGACGGAGGAGAGATCTTCGTGGAGGGCAAGTCCGTGTCCATCCACTCCCCCCAGGAGGCCAAGCGCCTGGGGATCGGCATGGTCCATCAGCACTTCAAGCTGGTGGAGGTTTTCTCTGCCGCGGACAACATCTGGATGGGCAAGGAGAAGGCGGGCTTTTTGCTGAAAAAGGACCGCTATGCCCAGATCAAGACCATGGCCAAAAAGTTTGGGTTTGACATCGACCCCAAAAAGAAAGTCAAGAACATGGCCGTGTCGGAAAAGCAGACCCTGGAGATCATCAAGGTGCTGTATTACGGCGCCAAGGTCATCATTCTGGACGAGCCCACCGCCGTTTTGACGGTGCAGGAGATCCAAAAGCTCTTTGCGGTGCTGCGCCGCATGAAGGAGCAGGGACACTCCATCATCATCATTACCCACAAGCTCAATGAGGTAATGGACATTTCCGACCGGGTGGCCATCCTGCGCAAGGGCGAGTACATTACCACCGTGGAGACGGCCCAGACCAACGAGCAGGAGCTCACCGAGTGGATGGTGGGCCGGAAGGTGGACCTGAACATCGAGCGCCCTGTGGTGGAAAAGACCCGGCCTCTGCTGGAGATCCGGGACCTCACCATCGACAACGACGAGGGCGCGGTGGCCATCGACAAGGTGAGCTTCTATATCCGCGGCGGCGAGATCCTGGGTGTGGCCGGCATTGCAGGCTGCGGCCAGAAGGAGCTGTGTGAGGCCATTGCCGGCCTGCGGCCGGTGCGGTCGGGCCTGATGATCCACAAGGGAGACAACATTGTGGGCCTTTCCCCCAAGGCCATTTTGGAAAAGGGCATCTCCATGTCCTTTATCCCGGAGGACCGGCTGGGCATGGGCCTGGCGCCCTCCATGTCCATTACGGACAATATGATCCTGAAAAACTACTCCGAGACCAAGGGTCCCCTGGTGGACCGGAAGGCGGGCCGGGCGGCGGCGGAGCAGGTCATTGAGCAGCTGGGCGTGGTGACGCCCTCCACCGAGACGCCGGTGCGCCGCCTGTCCGGCGGCAACGTGCAGAAGGTGCTGCTGGGCCGGGAGATCAAGGCCGGTCCCAACGTCATCGTCACTGCCTACCCGGTGCGCGGCCTGGATATCAACTCCTCCTACGCCATCTATAACATCCTCAACCAGCAGAAAAAGGACGGCGTGGGTATCCTCTTTGTGGGCGAGGACCTGGACGTGATGCTGGCCCTGTGCGACAAGATCATGGTGCTGTGCCACGGAAAGGTGATGGGCGTGGTCCACGCCCACAAGACCAGCAAGGAGGAGCTGGGCCTGATGATGACCGGCGCGCTGGATCTGACCAACAAGTATGAGGACAAGCCTGCCGGCATCGCCAAGGACACCAACATTTCCCAGGAACAGCTGGAGCAGAGCAAGAGGGAGGAGGAGTGACATGGGATTTCATATCGTAAAGCGGGACAGCTGTCCGATGTGGAAAAAGCTGTCGCTCTATCTCGGGGCGGTTCTGCTGGCGCTGGTGGTGGGCGGCCTGCTGCTGCTGGCCATCGGAGTCAACCCCATCGCCTACTACCAGCGCATGTTCACCATGGGCATGATCGGCAACAAGATCGCCTATAAGACCTTTGAAAACTATCTCAAGGTCTTTGTCCCCCTGGTGCTCACCTCGGTGGCCCTGTCCCTGTCCTTTAAAATGCGCTTTTGGAACATCGGCGGCGAGGGCCAGTTCATCCTGGGCGCGGTGGCCTCCGGCGCGGTGGCGCTGAAGCTAGGCAGCGTGCTGCCGGATGGCGTGACCCTGCTGCTCATGTGCCTGGCCGGTATGCTGGCCGCCGGGCTGTACGGGGCTCTGGTAGCGGCGCTGAAGGTGAAGTTCGGCACCAACGAGACCCTGATGACCCTGATGCTCAACTATGTGGCCCTGTACTTCCTGGTGTTCCTGGGGGAGACCCAGGCCTCCTGGAACTTCTTCCTGGATACCTCCTCGGCCCGTCCGGTGTTTGCTAACTTCAGCAAGGAGGTCTCCTTCCCCACCATTCCCATCGGTAAATTCCAGCTCAACGTGTGCGTGATCTTTACCCTGATCATCGGCGTGCTGGTCTACGGCTACCTCAAGTACTCCAAGCAGGGCTATGAGATCGCCGTGGTGGGCGACAGCGTGGGCACCGCCCGGTATGCGGGCATGAAGGTCAACCGCATCGTGCTGCGCACCGTGTTCCTGTCCGCCTGTCTCATCGGTCTGGCCGCCGCCTTCAAGGTGGGCACCGTGGGCATCCTGTCCTCCTCGTTTACCGACGATGTGGGCTGGACCGGCGTCATCGTGGCCTGGCTGTCTCAGCTGAATACCGGAGCCATCTTCCTGGTGTCGGCCCTCATCTCCATGCTTCAGCACGGCTCCACGGTGGCGGCAGCCACCTTTGCCCAGGTGGATTCCAGCTTTGCGGATATGCTCCAGGGCGCCATTCTGTTTTTGGTGCTGGCCGCGGATTTCCTGATCCGCTTCAAGATCGTTCGAACCAAGAAAGGGGGCGGCGAGAATGGAAATGGATAAAATGGGGGTGGTAACCACCTTCATCCACAACATCGTGGTCTATAACATCCCTCTGCTCTACGGCACCGCCGGAGAGATCATGGTGGAAAAGTCGGGCAGCCTGAACCTGGGCGTGGAAGGCATCATGGCGGTGGGCGCCATCTTTGGCTATATCGTGGGCTGCTACGCCAACAGTCTGGGCGTGGGCATCCTGATGGCCTTCCTGATGGGGGCGCTGTGCGGCCTGCTGTTTGCCGCTCTTACCGTCTCCCTCCAGGCCAACCAGAACATCACCGGCCTGACCCTGACGACCTTCGGCCTGGGTGTGTATTTCTTTGTGGGCAACGGCGTCAAGACCATCAGCTGGCCGGTCATGAACGACTACGCCAACATCAAAGACGGCTTTGCCAACCTGCCCATTCCCGGCCTGTCCCAGATCCCGGTGCTGGGTGAGGGACTGTTTAACCACAACGTTCTGGTCTATCTGGGCGTGGTTATCGCCCTGGTGATGTGGTGGTATCTCAACCGCACCAACCCCGGCCTGCGGCTGCGAGCGGTGGGCGAGAACCCCGGCGCTGCCGACTCGGTGGGCGTCAATGTAAAGCGGTATAAGTATATCCACATCTGCCTGGGCTGCGGTGTCATGGGCATCGGCGGGTACTATATGGCCCTGAACATGTCCGGCTCCTTCAACAGCAGCTGCTGGATCAACGGCTACGGCTGGATTGCGGTGGCTCTGGTCATCTTCGCCAACTGGAACCCCGCCCTGGCCATCCTGGGCACCTTTGTCTTTGGCTTCTTCAACACCCTGCGGGTGTCGGGCTCCAGCCTGGCCGCCGCCTTCCCCGAGGGGCTGGGCTGGCTGGCCGCGGTGCCCACCCAGCTCTACCAGGCCCTGCCCTTTATCATCACCGCCGTGGTACTGGTGGTCACCTCCGTGCGCAAGCGGGAGGGCTCCGGCCAGCCTCAGGCGCTGGGCCTCAATTACTTCCGGGAGGAGCGGTAAGGCGCTTCCCATCCAAATTGTAAAAAACGGCCGCCACCCTTTGGGGTGGCGGCCGTTTTTTGCAGTTCTCAGGGCGCTGTGGCTGTCTGCCTGGCGCTGGTTTTTTTGCTGGTAATAGCTTTGCTGATCTCACAGATGGGAATGGGAGCTGCGGAGAGGAGGAGCACCGTGAGCCACTGGTACAGGTCCAGGGAGACGGTGGAAAAGACGCTCTGGAGAGGCGGCACCAGTAAAACCGCCAGCTGGAGCGCCAGCCCGGCCAGAAAGGCCCGATTCATGGCGGAGTTGGACAGAGGACCCATGGCAAACAGGGAGCGGTCCTCGCTGCGCACGTTGAAGGCGTGGAAGAGCTGGCAGAGGGTGAGGGTGGCAAAGGCCATGGTGTTGGCCACAGGGCCTTCACTGCCCGGCGCGGCCAGACGGGTAAAGCCCAAAAAGTAGGCCGCCAGGGTGAGAACGCCCACCATCAGTCCCTGCCACAGCAGGCGCAGGGTGAATTTCCCGTCAAACAGCCCGGCCCGTGCGTCCCGGGGCGGCTGGTCCATGACGCCCGGCTCCACCGGCTCCACGCCCAGCGCCAGGGCGGGGAGAGAGTCGGTGACCAGATTGAGCCACAAAAGCTGCACGGGGGCCAAGGGCATGGTGCCGAAGTCCAGCAGGGTGGCGGTAAAGATGGTGAAGATCTCGCCGATGTTACAGGAGAGCAGGTAGTGGATGGCTTTGCGGATGTTGGAGTAGATACCCCGGCCTTCCTCGATGGCGGCCACGATGGTGGAAAAGTTGTCGTCGGTGAGGATCATGTGGGCGGACCCCTTGGCCACGTCGGTGCCGGAGCGGCGCATGGCGCAGCCGATGTCGGCGGCCTTCAGGGCGGGGGCGTCATTGACGCCGTCCCCCGTCATGGCTACCACCAGTCCGCGCTTTTGCCTGGCCTGGTCTATGCGCATCTTGTGCTCTGGAGACACCCGTGCTATGACGGTAAAGCGGTGGATGTCCTCCTCCAGCACCTCCTGGGGCATAAAGTCCAGTTCCGGGCCGGTAAGGGTGAGCTCCCCAGGGCGGAGGATGTCCAGCTCCCGGGCCACAGCGGAGGCGGTTGCCCGGTGGTCGCCGGTAATCATCACCGGCCGCACCCCGGCCTGGTGGCAGCGCTCCACCGCTAGCTTGGCCTCCGGCCGGGGCGGGTCCATCAGGCCAAAGAGGCCTAAAAAGGTGAGGTTGTCCTCCAGCAGTTGGGGAGTGAGCTGGGCGGGGAGGAAGGACAGGTCCCGAAAGGCCACCGCCAGCACCCGCAGGGCCTTGCGGGCCATCTCCTCGTTGGCGGCGGTAATCCGGCCCCGGTCGTCGGGGGAGAGGGGACCCTTCGGACCCTGGGTACACTGGGGCAGCAGCACGTCGGGAGCGCCCTTCACATACACCCGGTAGCCGCCCTCCGGCAGGGCGTGGATGGTGGACATGCGCTTGCGGGTGGAGTCAAAGGGCAGCTCGTCAGTCCGGGGCAGCGCCTCCTCCAGCTTGTGCTGGTCCAGCCCCTCCTGGGCCGCCGCCACCAATAGAGCCCCTTCGGTGGGGTCGCCGGAGGCTACGGGAGCACCCGCCCGCCACTCCAGCCGGGCGTCGGAGCACAGCGCGCCCCCGGTGAGGGCCTCCCGCCGGTGTCCGCCGGGGAGCAGCCACAGCTGCTGGACCGTCATGCGGTTTTGGGTGAGGGTGCCTGTCTTGTCCGAGCAGATGACCCCGGCGCAGCCCAGAGTCTCCACAGCGGGCAGCTTTTTCACGATAGCGCCCCGCCTGGCCATGCGGCCTACCCCCAGAGCCAGCACAATGGTAACAATGGCGGGCAGGCCCTCCGGGATGGCGGCCACCGCCAGGGAGACGGCGGTGAGGAACATATCCAGCATCTTTTTCCCCTGGAGGAGCCCCAACCCAAACATCACCGCGCACACGCACAGGCACAGAAAGGACAGCTTTTGGGAAATTTCTGCCATCCGGGCCTGGAGGGGGGTGGTGCCCTCCTCCTGGTCGGAGAGCATCCCGGCGATATGGCCCATCTGGCTGTCTTCGCCGGTGGCGCAGACCACCGCCGTGCCCCTGCCGGCGGTGACCAGGGTGCCGGAGAGGACCATGTTGACCCAGTCACCCAGAGGGGCGTCGGGGGCAAGAATGAGGTCCGGGTCCTTTTCCACCGGGGCGGACTCGCCGGTCATGGTGCTCTCGTCGGTTTGCAGGCGGCTGGAGGACAGGAGCCGGGCATCGGCAGGGACAAGGTCCCCGGCTTCTAAGTAGATAATGTCCCCCGGAACCAGGTCGCTGGCCTGGACCCGGGTTTGGCGGCCGTCCCGCAGAGCCTGAGCCATGGGGGAGGAGAGCTTCTGCAACTCCTCCAGGGCCTGTTGGGCCCGGTCCTCCTGGGAGATGGACAGGACGCTGTTGACCACCACAATGACCAGAATAATGGCCCCGTCCAGCCAGTCCTTTCCGCCGCTCACCGCCAGAGACAGCCCTGCCGCTGCCAGCAGCACCACGATCATGGGGTCGGTGACCTGAGCCAGCACCCGGGCCAGAAGGCTGGCCTGTTTGGGGGCGGGGAGCTCATTGGGACCGTAGCGGTCCAGGCGGTCCTTGGCCTGCTTGGCGGTAAGGCCCTGGGGCCGGGCGTCCAATTCCTCTAACAGATGGTCTGTGGGTATACTGTGCCAGTTGTTCATGGTTGTCTCGCTCCTTCCTTGTTCTGCCAGTATAGACCATGGCCTGTCCATATTTTAGGGAATTGGGGAGGGGAGGAAATTTATTCCTTTTTTAAGCGGGGGAGAGTCCGCCCTGGTGGGCGGGTTCCTTTTTGTTTGCCCAAAAAGGAACCAAAAATGCCCCGGGGGTTGCGTTCCGATGAACACCTCGCCGAAGGCGGGTGTTCATAGTCTCTTACCCCCGGACCCCCGGCTACGGGGGACGTCCTCTTGGGGGTATGGTTGTGCCTTCCCGGCGGGCCTAAGACAAGATCCTCTGTCCTTCTTGCCTCGGGGACACAGGCCCCTACCTGGGCAGAAATTAAGAACGATTTGCGCTGTACAGACACCGCCTACCTTGGCAGAGCCGTGGCAGCTGGTCCGCCCAGCCACCGCCGCACCCAACAGGAAGGCAGGCACCAGGCGGTGTCATTCAGAGGTGCAATGCCAACAAATTTGGATGGAAGTAGGCCCCAGTGGGCCGAGAGTAGGAGGGGAACAGATCTTGATTTTGCCCGCCGGAAATAACTGCCGGACCGAAGTGCCCCGCTTTCGTAGAAGGGGTCCGGGGATAAGCTGACTGTGAGCACCACCGTAGGTAGGTGCTCACCGGAGGCGATCCCCGGCGGCGTTTTGCCTACTTTGCCGCCGTGGGCAAAGTAGGACGCCCCCGCAGGGCGGAACTCTCCAAGTAAAAAAGTGGGAGCGACGTGTTTCGTCACTCCCACAAGAGAAATATTCAGGAAGGATTAAGAGGCACTGGAGCTGCCGCTGGAACTACCGCTGGAGCTGCTGCTGGAATCCCCGGAGCTCTCCTCCTGCGCGGCAGTCACCTCCGCCTGCACCGCGGTGCGCAGGGCGGTGAGCTGGGTGTAGAAGGCGGCGGGATCGATCTTCTTGTACTCGTCGTTGGTCTCCACAGGGAACTGCTCCAGCCAGCCCTGCTGCCGCTGGCTCATGAGATAGGAGACGTACTGATCCCGGTAGTCGGCGGCCTGGATGGGCAGGCGGAGAATGATGTGATAGCCGTAGGTGCTCTCCACAATGCCGCTGATCTCGCCGGGCTGGAGGGCCAGGGCGGCCTCCTCAAAGGCGGCTACCATCTGGCCGGACTTGGCCTCGTAGCCCTCGGGGCTGTTCACGTTGCCGGAGGAGTCGGTGTCCTCGCTGTACTCCTTCATCAGCTCATCAAACAGGGCTTCCTTGTCGCTGGCGGCCTGGAGCTGGGCGAGAATGTCCTCGGCGGTGGCTTTCTTCTGGGCCACGGTGGCGTCGTCCAGCGGCTCGTACTCGCCGGTGGCCTTGCCGTCCGCGTCCTTGATGGGCTTGCTGGTGTCCACGGTCTTGAGCAGGATGTGCTTGGCCTTGTAGGCGATCTGCAGGTTGTCGGAGACATAGGTAAGGATGTCCTCATCCTTGGGGGCGTCGGGAGCGCCGTCGCCGTAGTAGCGGTTCATCAGCTGGGTGTTCAGGTCGCCGGCCTGCATCATGCGGGTGTACAGGTCCCGGGTGAGGGCGCTGGACCAGAGCATGTGATCTACCATGGCATCGCCCCCGGCCTGCTGGGCAAAGCTGTCTATGGCCTGCTGGATGGTCTGAGCGGACTCGTCAGAGACAGACAGTCCCTCCTGCTGGGCGATGACAGGGACCAGAGCGTACAGAGCGGCGGTCTGCAGGGCGTTGTTCAAAAAGCCCTCCGCCATGGTGGAGCCGTCCTCCATCTCGGTGTCCCAGGGCAGGTCAGAGGCGCTCATGCCCATCATGGCGTAGTACTGAGCGGTGCCGTCCACGGTGGCGGCCAGCCAGTAGAGCAGGCTGTCGGCGGTGATCTCCGTGTCGCCCACCGTGGCCACCACGGTGTCGCCGGAGAGACCGGCGGTGGACAGGAAGGGGTCGGTCACGGAGGAGAGGTCCATGGCCTGGACCTGGGAGGAGCTGCCGTCGCTGGAGCTGCTGGAGCTGCCGCCCTTTGCACCGCAGCCGGTGAAGGCGGTGAGGGCCAGAACAAGAGACAGGGAGAGGGCTCCCAGACGTTTCAAGGTAGGCATGGTACAGATCCTTTCTTATTTCACGATGATTTCAGACTAAATTAAGCTTGGGTCAGACCATCATAGCACAAACCGGGCATTAGGGCAAGCAAAGTCTCAGCCCAGAGCGGAAAAGGCGGAGATGAGAGCCTGGGCGGTGCGCAGGGGCTCGTCGCCGCTGCGCAGGCGCAGGATAAAGCGGGGTACGTCTCCGGGGATGAGGAGCAGCCGGTCCTTGAACTTGGGGTCGGCACACAGGGCGGAGAATTGCTCCAGATTGAACTGGTCCAGGGTAAAGACCAGCTGGCCCTTCTTCTGGGCGATGTCAGTGACCCCGGCCTGGGAGGCGGCGGCGCGGAGCAATGCCACCGAGATGAGGTTGTTCACCGTGCGGGGCGGCTCACCGTAGCGGTCGATGAGCTCATCCACCAGATCGTCGGCCTCGCTCTCGTCCCGGATGGCGGCGATGCGGCGGTAGAGGTCCATGCGCTGTTCGGGGGAGGGAACATACCGGTCGGGGATGGAGGCGGCCACGCTGAGGTCGGCGGAGCACTCGGTGCGCTTGGGGGGCGTCTGGCCCTGCTCGGTCAAAACGGCCTCCTCCAGCAGCTTCAGGTACATATCGTAGCCCACGGAGAGCATAAAGCCGCTCTGCTCGGGGCCCAGCACGTTGCCCGCGCCCCGGATCTCCAGGTCCCGCATGGCGATCTTGAAGCCGGAGCCGAACT
>NZ_JBKVXZ010000058.1:0-24663 GCF_046973065.1 Flintibacter sp.
CCTTGCAAGCAGGAGGTCGCCGGTTCGAACCCGACTATCTCCACCAAGAGAATAAAGCGTCACCTCGTCCAAGACGAGGGCCCGTAGCTCAGCTGGCTAGAGCGTACGACTGATAATCGTAAGGTCGGTGGTTCGAGCCCACTCGGGCCCACCAGGCGATTTGCCTTTGGATTTGAAGACCTGATCGAAAGATCGGATCTTCAAATCTGACTGCAAAAGCGGTTGGAAGCTGTGCCGGAGACAAGCGGAAGCTTGCGGACGGCGATCTGCACCTTGAAAACTGAACAATGTGACAAAAGCAAGTAAGGCAACAGAGAGGTTTCTCTGTGGAGACACAGAGGAAACAAATTGATTGTGGAACAGCATCCGAAAGGATGCAGGGTGACATACAATTTCGATCTTTGTAAAGCCTGCATAATTCTCAAAGAGAACCAAGAATTCTCTGACAAGTCGCTGTGAGAACGGCGATAGGTCAAGCTGGAAAGAGCGCAAGGGGAATGCCTTGGCATCAGGAGCCGAAGAAGGACGTGACAAGCTGCGAAAAGCCTCGGGGAGGAGCAAATATCCATTGATCCGGGGATATCCGAATGGGGCAACCCGGCTGGACAATATCCAGTCATCCTGCGTTGAACAAAATAGGCGTAGGAAGGGAACCGCCTGAACTGAAACATCTAAGTAGGGCGAGGAAGAGACATCAACCGAGATTCCGCAAGTAGTGGCGAGCGAACGCGGAAGAGGCCAAACCGAGGGATTTATTCCTCGGGGTTGCGGACAGTCATTTAGCGGAAGTTATCTAGGAGAAGGGTCTGGGAAGGCCCGCCACAGAGGGTGAGAGCCCCGTATCCGAAAGAGAAGGCCGTGCGACTGAATCCAGAGTACCGCGGGACACGTGAAACCCCGTGGGAAACAGGGGGGACCACCCTCCAAGCCTAAATACTACCTGATGACCGATAGAGGAGCAGTACCGTGAGGGAAAGGTGAAAAGGACCCCGGGAGGGGAGTGAAAGAGAACCTGAAACCTTGTGCTTACAAGCACTCAAAGCCCGTTAAAGGGTGATGAGGTACCTTTTGTAGAATGGTCCGGCGAGTTATTGTTACTGGCAAGCTTAAGGCATTCAGTGCCGGAGGCGCAGGGAGACCGAGTCTGAATAGGGCGTATGAAGTCAGTGGCAATAGACCCGAAACCGGGTGACCTATCCATGGGCAGGTTGAAGTGGGGGTAAAACCCCATGGAGGACCGAACGCACGCCCGTTGCAATGGTCGGCGATGACCTGTGGATAGCGGTGAAATTCCAATCGAACTCGGAGATAGCTGGTTCTCCCCGAAATAGCTTTAGGGCTAGCGTTGGCTTAGATTACCGGAGGTAAAGCACTGAATGGGCTAGGGGCCGATAAGGTTACTGAACCCTATCAAACTCTGAATGCCGGATAATTGATGGCCAGCAGTCAGTCTACGTGAGATAAGTCTCGTGGACAAAAGGGAAACAGCCCAGACCCACAGCTAAGGTCCCAAAGATACGCTAAGTGGAAAACGATGTGGAGTTGCGAAAACAACCAGGATGTTGGCTTAGAAGCAGCCACTCATTAAAAGAGTGCGTAATAGCTCACTGGTCGAGTGACTCTGCGCGGAAAATATAACGGGGCTAAGCGTAACACCGAAGCTTGGGCTGCACAGCAATGTGCGGGGTAGGGGAGCGTCGAATATGGGGTGAAGTCGCAGCGGAAGCAGCGGTGGACTGTATTCGAGTGAGAATGCCGGAATGAGTAGCGAGAATTATGTGGGAATCATAATGGCCGAAAATCTAAGGTTTCTTGGGGAAGGTTCGTCCGCCCAAGGTAAGCCGGGAGCTAAGGCGAGGCCGAAAGGCGTAGTCGATGCACATACGGTAGAAATTCCGTAGCCACCGAACTTTAAGTCAGAGGGACACTTTTGGATAGCGGAACCCGGGCGTTGGTTGACCCGGGCGAAAGGGAGCGAAAATATAGTAGCGAAGTCCGCGATGCTGAGAGGCGAGAAAAGCTCTGATGGATACTAAGGTGCCCGTACCGCAAACCGACACAGGTAGATGAGGAGAGAATCCTAAGGCCAACGGGAGAAGGGTTGTTAAGGAACTCGGCAAAATGACCCCGTAACTTCGGGATAAGGGGAGCCTCCTACGGGAGGCCGCAGCGAATAGGCCCAAGCGACTGTTTACCAAAAACACAGGTCTCTGCTAAATCGAAAGATGACGTATAGGGGCTGACGCCTGCCCGGTGCTGGAAGGTTAAGAGGAGATGTTAGCCGCAAGGCGAAGCATTGAATCGAAGCCCCAGTAAACGGCGGCCGTAACTATAACGGTCCTAAGGTAGCGAAATTCCTTGTCAGGTAAGTTCTGACCCGCACGAAAGGCGTAATGATTTGGGCACTGTCTCAACAGCCCGCCCGGCGAAATTGTAGTACTGGTGAAGATACCAGTTACCCGCAACTAGACGGAAAGACCCCATGGAGCTTTACTGCAGCTTAATACTGGAATTCGGTAACCCATGTACAGGATAGGTGGGAGGCTTGGAAGCAGGGGCGTCAGCTCTTGTGGAGCCGCCGGTGGGATACCACTCTTGGATTGCTGAATTTCTAACCTGCGGCCGTGAATCCGGTCGGGGGACACTGTTAGGCGGGCAGTTTGACTGGGGCGGTCGCCTCCTAAAGAGTAACGGAGGCGCTCAAAGGTTGGCTCAGCACGGACGGAAATCGTGCAGTGAGTGTAAACGTAGAAGCCAGCCTAACTGCGAGACCGACGGGTCGAGCAGTAACGAAAGTTGGAGTTAGTGATCCGGTGGTATGTGAGTGGAAATGCCATCGCTCAACGGATAAAAGCTACCCTGGGGATAACAGGCTGATCTCCCCCAAGCGTCCACAGCGACGGGGAGGTTTGGCACCTCGATGTCGGCTCGTCACATCCTGGGGCTGAATTCGGTCCCAAGGGTTCGGCTGTTCGCCGATTAAAGTGGCACGCGAGCTGGGTTCAGAACGTCGTGAGACAGTTCGGTCCCTATCTGTTGCGGGCGTAAGAGATTTGAAGGGAGCTGTCCTTAGTACGAGAGGACCGGGATGGACGTACCTCTGGTGCACCAGTTGTCCTGCCAAGGGCATAGCTGGGTAGCTAAGTACGGACGAGATAAACGCTGAAAGCATCTAAGCGTGAAACTCCCCCTAAGATGAGATCTCTCACCTCGAAAGAGGGTAAGGGCCCAGGAAGACTACCTGGTAGATAGGCCGGAGGTGGAAGTGCAGTAATGTATGGAGCTGACCGGTACTAATCGCCCGAGGGCTTGACCTACGAGAAAGCAGGCGAGCCTGAAAGCAGCGTCACATTGTTCGGTTTTGAGGGTGCAGGGAAGCATGCTCAAGGGATTTGCACCTTTAGCTCAGTTGGTAGAGCAACTGACTCTTAATCAGTGGGTCCCCGGTTCGAGTCCGTGAAGGTGCACCATGGCCCGTTGGTCAAGTGGTTAAGACAGCGGCCTCTCACGCCGTTAACATCGGTTCGAATCCGGTACGGGTCACCAGACTTTTCAAGGGCGAAAGTTCTTGACAAGGGAAGCGAAATACAATATAATACAGTTTGTTCTCCGGCAAGACCGGATGACATAGAGTTGGTGCTGATTAGGGCGAGGGTCCACCCGTTCCCATTCCGAACACGGCAGTTAAGCTCGTTCCTGCTGACAATACTTGGCTGGCGACGGCCCGGGAAGATAGGTAGCGCCAACACTGAGAGGCCACATCGTTTGATGTGGCCTTTTTTCGTCGCATGGGAGGCATCGTTTTGCAATATCATCAAGTGGTCAAAGGAAGATTTCTACGGCGGCCCAACCGTTTTATCGCTCATGTGGAGACAGAAGACGGGCTGCAGATCTGCCATGTAAAAAACACCGGACGCTGCCGGGAGTTGCTGGTGCCGGGAGCAGCGGTCTATCTGGAAAAGGCCGCAAATTCTGCGAGAAAGACAGCGTATGACCTTATCGCCGTGGAGAAAGGGGCCTTGCTGATCAATATGGATGCGCAGGCCCCAAATCGTGTTTTTCAGGAGTGGGCCGCCCAAGGACATTTCCTGCCAGATCTAAAGTCCATTCAACCGGAATATCATTATGGAGAGTCCCGTCTGGACTTTGCGCTGACAACAGAAGCCGGGCTGCACCTGGTGGAAGTCAAGGGTGTTACCCTGGAGGAAAACGGTGTTGTCCGATTTCCGGACGCGCCGACAGAACGGGGCGTGAAGCATATTCACGAGTTACAGCGGGCTGTCCGGGAGGGACTGGGCGCTACCCTGTTTTTTGTGATCCAGATGCACGGCGTGGATCGCTTCTCTCCCAACGACGCCACCCATCCGGCCTTCGGTGCGGCCCTTCGGGAGGCAGCTGCCTGGGGTGTCCAAGTGTACGCCTATGACTGCCTGGTGACGCCGGACAGTTTGACTATCCACCAGCCGGTGCCGGTGGTATTATAAGGGAGCGGCAATATGGGATTTTTGGAATTGCTGTTGATCGGCGTGGGGCTCTCGATGGACGCCTTTGCTGTAGCGGTGTGCCAGGGACTCTGTATGCCAAAACTGAATCTGCGCTATGCGGCTGTGATTGCGCTGTTTTTTGGCGGATTTCAGGCGCTGATGCCCTATGCCGGCTGGCTGCTGGGCGCCCAATTTGCCGGGTACATCCAACATCTGGACCACTGGCTGGCTTTTTTTCTGCTGGCATTCATCGGCGGTAAGATGGTGTGGGAGTCTTTGAAAGGGGAGGCGGAGGAGACGGCCTGTGCGGTGAGTGTGACGCTGGATTATAAGCAGCTGCTGCTGATGGCGGTGGCTACCAGCATCGACGCATTGGCTGTTGGGGTCACGTTTGCATTTTTGAACGTGGGCATCCTGCCTGCTGTGACGGTCATCGGCTGCACGACTTTTGTGATCTCCCTGGCGGGTGTGGTGATCGGGACCTTTTTCGGCGCCCGCCTCCAGTGCTGGGCGGAGATCGCCGGCGGTGTGATCCTGATCCTTCTGGGTGGAAAGATTCTTCTGGAGCACCTGGGGATCCTGTAAGCGCCTATAAAAAACAGCGAAGTGGAAAACGCCCCGGGCCATTTGGCCCGGGGCGCTGGTTATCTTATGAAATCTCAGCAGCAGGGATTGGGATTGCAGCCGCAGTTGTTGTTGCAGCCACAGCCGCAGCCGTTGCCGCCCCAGCTGCCGTTGCCGCAGCAGCACCAAATGATGATCAGCAGAATGATGATCCAGCAGCAGTTGCCGCCGCCAAAGCCGTTATTGCACATACCGGAACCTCCTATGAAATCGTAGACCGACCGAACCGGTCTCAATCCATAGTATGCCGGACCGGCAAAGGGGTTCCGGTTTTATTTCCGGCCGCTGGTGACGAGTGCGTCGGCCGCCTGTTTCTCCCGCACGGTGAAGACGCCCTTGTCCATCAGCGTGTCTCCCAGTGTCTGCCTGCTGCCGGACACCGCGGCATCCAGCGCGTAGTAGGAGACGTATGCGAGATCCGCCCGGAGGAACGTGCCGCCCTGCAGGGCGGCCAGCTCGCCCTCCGTGATGACGCCATTGGTCAAGGCATTGGTCAGTGTGCCGGAGAGGTCCTTGTTGTCCGCGGAGCTGTATCCCAGTGCCCGGAGGATGAATTCCATGTATTGGCTGGCTGTCACCGTCTGGCTGGGCCGGAAGGTGGTGGCGGAGTATCCGTTGGTGTAGCCCTTGCTGTATGCGTAGCCCACGTATTTCTCGCTCTGGGTCCCGGGGGTGATGTCCGTGAAGGGAGTGGAGCCGGTGTAGGCCAGCGCATCATTCTCCTCGCCCAGGACGCGGATGAACATGATGAGGGCTTGCAGGCGGGTAGGGGCGACCTCCAGGTCATATCCATCTCCGTAGCCGGTGAAGCTGCCTTGAAACAGGTGCATGGTCTTGAGCGCGGCAGCAATGGCGTTGTAGTCCGTGTTGGTGGAGTAGCTGAAGGCGTAGGGGCCCTGATAATCCACAACCGCCGTCTTGGAGGTGACGGTAAACACGGCGGTGGTTTCCTCAGCCACCAGATACCGGTGGCTGGCTGTAAGGGCACTGCCACTGGTAACGGTGGTCCCTGTGGTGATATCCACCACAGCGCCGGAGTTGAACGTGACCTGCATACCGCCCGCCAGCAACAGGACGCCCGTGCCGGTGGAGCCGGTCAGGGCGTCGCCTGCCTTCAGACGGGTCTCCATCCACGTGGCGGCCCCGCCGTCGGAAGGAGCCGCGTCTCCGTTCAGCAGCGCTTGGTCAGAGGCGTCCAGTTTTTCCTCCACCCGCTGGTCTACCGCATCGGTGAAAGTGCCGGTGAGATAGGAGAGGGAGGCCAGCGGATCGGAGGCCCCGCCGGCCGCGGCCAAGGCGTACACAACGGTGACGGTAAGTAAGAGGCAGACGGTGATGAGGGCAGTCTTGGTCTTCCTTGTCATAGATGATTCCCTTCCACGCTGGAGCGTCAGCGGTTGGCGATGCGGTAACTGAGGGTCAGGAGGCTGTCTGCGAAGTGAATGTTCTCAAACTGCACATCCGGGAGCTGACTGCTGAGCTCAATGTTGGTAAAGTTCCAAAAGCCCTTGACGCCCAGATTGATGAGGTGGCTGGCGGTGTCCTGGGCCACGGACTGGGGAATGGTCAGCACCACCACGTCCACCGGGTGGTCCTGTAGGAAGTGATCTAGCTCGGACATGGCGTATACCGGCACATTATTCACCACAGTCCCGATCACGGCGGGGGAGACATCAAAGGCTGCGTCCACCGTAAACCCACTCTGGGAGAATGGGAAGTTCTGAAGCAGTGCGTGGCCCAGATTGCCAACGCCGATCATGATGAGGTGGTTGTTGTTGTCCACGCCCAGGATATGACCGATCTCGGCCCGCAGTTCTTCTACATTGTAGCCGTAGCCCTGCTGGCCGAACTCACCGAAACAGCTGAAATCCTGGCGGATCTGAGAGGCGGTGATGTTCATCTCCTGCCCCAGGGAGTGTGAGGAGATGCGCACGACGCCGCGGTTGCAGAGGTCTGTGAGCTGGCGGTAATATCTGGGCAGACGCCGTATCACGGCGTCGGAGATGTTTTCCTTTCGCATATAAGTCACTCCTTGCTATTTGTTAAATCATTCTCAATTAAGTTTAGACCAAAATCAGGGACTTGTCAATTTTTTTAACAATCTTTTTAAGAAAAATTTTTTCAAGAAAAGCTTTACAAAGTGGAAAAATGTTGGTATACTAAATAAGCTGTTTGAAGAAGATGTTGATGTATGCGCCTGTAGCGCAGTTGGATAGCGCGTCAGACTCTGACATTTCAGGCTCGTTCAGTTGAGATGCAGCGCAAAGCCCTGTGGTCACTGGGATCGCGGCTGCGAAGCGGAAATGAGACGTTGCCGTTGACTACTATTTGACTACTGTTTCCCCGCAAGAGCAATTCCCCTGCAAGTGAATATGCGCCCGTAGCTCAGTTGGATAGAGTGACAGACTCCGACGTTTCAGGCTCGTTCAGTTGAGAGATGGCGCAAAGCGTTGGGAGTCTTTGGTTTTAACGGGCAGAGAGAAAAAATTCTGTTTCCGTTGACTACTATTTGACTACCAATTTTGAAAATCCCGTGTTATAATAGAACACAGTTTAGGTATGCGCCCGTGGCGCAGTTGGATAGCGCGTCAGACTCCGACTCTGAAGGCCGCTGGTTCGAATCCAGTCGGGCGTACCACGTGCAAAGAGGCACTCGAATTTCGAGTGCCTCTTTGCTTTTATCAATCAGAGGTGATGAACTATGGAGAAACCCATCATCGGGGTAACGCCCCTGTGGGACGAGGAAAAGAAGTCCTACTGGATGCTGCCGGGGTATCTGGAAGGAGTGAAGGAAGCCGGTGCCATTCCAATCATCCTGCCGCTGGCGGCGGACGGAGCGGATATCGCCCAGCTTGCGGATCTCTGCGACGGTTTTCTCTTCACCGGCGGGCAGGATGTCGATCCCCAGCTGTACGGGGAGGCTATGAAGCCCTTTTGCGGCGAACTGTGCCCTGCCCGGGATGCGATGGAGCAGGAGCTGCTCCGCCGGGCCCTGGAGCAGGACAAGCCCATCCTGGGCATCTGCCGATGCATCCAATTCCTGAATGCAGCTTTGGGCGGAACGCTCTACCAGGATCTGCCCACGGAGCACCCGTCAGAGATCAGGCATTCCATGAAGCCGCCCTACGACCGGACGGCCCACACGGTGCATATATGGCCGCTGACGCCATTGTCCGCTCTGTTGGAAAAGACGGAGCTGGGTGTCAACAGCTGCCATCACCAGGCAATCAAAAGCCTGGCACCAGGGCTTGTGGAGATGGCCCGCAGCGAGGACAATCTCATCGAGGCGGTGTACCTCCCCGGCAAGACCTTCGTCTGGGCTGTCCAGTGGCACCCGGAGATGTCCCTATACACTGATGAGGATAGCAGGAAGATTTTTGAGGTGTTTGTCAGGGCTACCAACCAAAAATGAGCTGCCATCGAAGAATATCCCCCGTCCATAGGACGGGGGATTCCTTTCTGATGCTGCCTTTACCCCGCCGGCGGGAACCTCCACGGCTCTGCCAGACACTGGTACAGTACTGCCCCGCAGTTCCGGCAAATGATGTACTTCAACCGGTTGCCCAGGAACCCGTTCCGCCGGAAGGTCACGATGGCCTCATTCTGCTGCCAGCCGATCCCCAGGTCATACGAGCCGCACCAAGCGCAGTGGGTGACGGGGATCGGCGGCTGATTCTTCTCTCTGCTTTTCATCAAATCTCCAACCCCTCCTGCAGCACCTGACTGGCCGCTTTCTTGTTCTTGTCGAAGGCGTGGGTATAGATGTCCAGCGTGGTAGACGGCTGGCTGTGGCCCAGCAGGCCTGCCACGGTGGCCACGTCGGCGCCGCTGGCGATCAGGAGGCTGGCGTTGGTGTGCCGCAGGGAGTGGACATTCAACACAGCCGGCAGGCCGTGCTTCTTGAGAATCAGCTTGAACCGCCAGGTGAAGGTGGAGGGTGTCATGGGGAGCCGCTCTCCATGACGGTGGAAGATGTAGTCCGTATCCTCCAGTCTCCACCCGTCATACGTCTCTGTCTCCCAAGCACACTCCCGCTGGAATTCTTTCAGCAGGGACTCCATTTCCAGAGAGAAGTACACATACCGATCACCGGCCACAGTCTTTGTCTCCTTGACGATAATGTCCTCGCCAGTGACCTTTACCACATTCCGCTGGATGTGGATGGACCGTTCCTGCCAGTTGATGTCGCCCCACTGCAGGCCACAGCACTCGCCACGACGCATTCCGGTTGCGATGATGAGTTTGAAGTATGTCTCGTACTTGAGACTCTCTTCCTCCAGCGCGGAGATGATCCTTTGCAGGGTTTCCGGATCTGCGATCTTCTTTTCCGTTTTCCTCCCCGCATAGCGGTATGTCCGCCAGGCGGGGTTGTGATTCAGAAAGCCGCCCTCCATGGCATCGGAGAGGATCGTACACAGCGTCGCGTGTACGCCCTCCACGGTATGCTCGGAGAGCGGCCTTCCAGTTTCAAGGCTGATGACCTTTCGCAGATCTGCATAGAAGTTACGGAAGTGCTCGGGGCGGAGTTCTGTCAATTTGTAGTGCCCCAGAATCGGCAGGAAGCGGTCAATGTCCTGCCGGTCACGGGCCAAGGTGGACTTGGCCAACTTGCCGGGGGCGAGCTCCCGGAGCCACAGGTCCGTGTACTTCGCCAGTGTGATGCTCCGATCCACTTCCTCCTGGGGAAGTGACCTGCACTCCCGCTCGAACAGGACCGCCTGCTCCTTCAACCATTTTTCCCGCTGTTTTGGGGTCAGACCCTCCGGTGGATGAACGGTTTTCTGTTTTGGACGGATACGGTTGCCCTCGTAGTCATAGCCCATGGAGACCACCAGCAGGTAGCTGCTGCCCCGTTTTCGAATACTTGCCATGTTGTGTTGACCTCACTTTCCTTGGCCTCACTCCAGTTGAGGCCGGTTTTGCAAACACAACATACTGCAAGAGCGGGAGCAAAGCTATCGAAACTTTTGGCGAAACCTATTTTCTACGAAAACAACAATCAGGCGCTGCGGGATTTGGCTGGACACGCGGCGGCCAGGTTGAACAGGGCTTCGCCCTCCGGGCGGATCATGGCGCGCATGGCCCCGGCGGCCTGCTCTTTCTGTTCCTGCTGGGGGTGGCAGTAGGTGCGCTCCAGAAAGCCCGTGTCCGCATGTCCTACCAGCTCCGCCACTGTCTGCTTGTCCACGCCGGAGTGGAGCAGGGAGGTCACATAATAGTGCCGCAGGGTGTGCAGGTGATATTCCTTCGAAAATCCAATGGACTCATAGATTTTTCGCAGTCGTTTGGTGAAAGTATCCGGGTGAATGAGCTGCCCGTGCGCATCTGTGAAGAGATAGGGGCTGAGTTCCCGATTCACCTGCCGGGCTTCCAGCTGTTTCCGCCGGCGGTAGCTCAAAAAGATTCCTCGGATATCAGATGAGAGAACGATCTCACGGTTGTGGCCGTTCTTAGTAGAGCCTTCCACGACACCTTTTCCAGGGACAACGCTGCGGGAGCGGCTGATGGTCAGGAGCAGACCGCCTCTGCTGAACTTGAAATCCTCCCACTTGAGGGCGCACAGCTCCCCCCGGCGGCAGCCGGTACACATGGAGAGCAGATAGAACATCCGGTAGTGCCGAGGCTCCTTTGCCAGAGCATCCAGCAGTTTCTGCATCTCCATGGGGGAGGGAATGTATTGTGTGGTGCGGCGTGTCAGAGGCAGATCGATCATCCGGGCCGGGTTCTTCTGGATGATCTCGTTCCGCTTGGCGTCAGTGAGGACGGCGGAGACCACGGTCAGGTACTTCTGCACCGTGGCCTCCCCGATAGGCCTGCCCCGGTATGTCCGCTTCCGCAGTTCTACCAGCATATTCTCCAGGGCGATGGGCCGTAGCCGGTTGATGGGGATAGACCCAATAAAGGGATACACCCGCCCCAGCATCCGCCGGTAGCTCTCCAGGGTGCCGGGAGCATACCGGACCTGCCGAGCCAGCCACCGTTCGGCGTACTCCTGAAAGGGCATGTTCCCGTCCTCGCCGTACCCAGTCTTGAACTGCCGTTCCAGTTCCTCCGCCTCGTGGGCCACATACTGTGAGATCCCCCGCTTGGGGATGCTCTCCGGCACCCGGATGGTCTTGGCTTTGCAGATCTTTTTCCCGTCAGGGCGGTAGCCGTTGCTGACGGTGATCTTGAATCTGCGGTCGTCCAGTTGTTTGATACCTGCCATATCTCAATATCCTTTCATCGTCATGTCAATTTCATCTTCGTGATCGTCTGGCTTGTGGCCCAGGGCGATCTTCTTCGCACGCTCCCGCCGAAGCGTTTTTCGGTCAGTGTGCTGATGCATGGTGGTGGCGTCCCTCACAGAAACAGCATCTGGATTACCCTCCAGAGTGCGGCCAAGCCGGACCAGATCGTCTGCAAGACCACCATGCCAACCATAGTCGCCAGCAGGATCAGGGCCAGCCAGATCGAGACCGACAGCGCGGTCCGGAGACTGGGCGGCGAGATAGAAAGCTCTCTCTTCTTCCCAGCCTGTTTCAGCTCCGCCCGCATTTGGGATACATCCCGCGCCAGTGCCTCCAGCTGCTCCCGGGTGGGGTGCTGCCCCACCTGCTGGGACAGCGCCCGCAGCAGGGCCTCCTGTGCGCCGACACTGGCCTCCAGGCGTTCCAGCTGGTTCAGCAGCAAATTCCAGTCCGCCGCTGGTAGCAATACCATCGGCGGGGGAGCTGCTTTGCTGGGCTGGTTCAGCCGTTTCAGTTCCTCTGTAGATAATCTCCGCTCGGACTCGGAACTCACGTTCCATGACCTCCTTCGTGTACTTCGATTCGTGGAGCCGGTCGTCCCGGCACTTCATGCCCTGGGGCGTGGTGTAGGTGATGTTTTTCCGGCTGTCTGTCCACCGCACTTGATACCCCTCGCTCTCCATCAGGGAGATGAAGTCCTCCCTGGTAGAGGCGTAGCGCATACACTGGTCAACGGTGTTTATCAGCCGGAACTTCCAGTTCTCGCCCTTGGCAGCGGAGCGATACTCCCGGGTGTTCATGCGCTTCTGCTCGACCTGTTTCTGTGGAGGCGGCAGAATCTCCAGACCGTGAGCGATGCAGATCTTATCGTTGGCCTGACGATGGGCTTGCAGGTCGGCTGCACTCTGATGGAGCTTGTGACCGTCCTGGAAAGAGACGCTGTTCACCACCAGGTGGTTGTGCAAGTGATCGGTGTCTATGTGGGTGGCCACCAGCACCTCGAAGTCCGGGAACTCCCGCTTGGCCAGCTCCAGGCCGATGGCGTGAACTTCCTGGGGCGTCAGGTTGTCCTGCTCGCTGAAAGACTGGACGAAGTGGTAGTACTGCCGCCCGTCTGTTTTCCGAAACCGCTCCTTGGTGAGCTGCATTTCAGAGAGAGCAGACTGGGCGGTGCAGTTCCAGCCGCTCACCAGCCGATGTCCTTCCCACAGCGTCTTTTCCTCCTGCTGGGTGTACCGCAGCACTCCAGCGAGCGCACCCCGGCCGCCGCCCCGGTTCTTGATGGCGGTGAAGGTAGCCATCTCAGGTCACCTCCCGCAGGAGTTGGCGGAGCTGCTCGCTGATCTGCCCGTAGCGCTCCGCCAGCCTGTCTCCGTGCACGACGGTGATCTTGCCCATGTTGGCCAGGGTGGTGAGCTGGTTGAGATTCCGCCCCTGGGCTTTCAGCTCGGACAGTACCTTGTCCAGACCTTCCACCCGGATGATCTTCTTTCCCAGACCGCACAGGCACAGGTAGTCGGTGACGGTCAGCCCCAGCTCCTGGGCCTTGGTCCGGATGCGGTCTTTGGTGCGGGGTGTCACCCGCAGGGTGATGATTTCCGTTTTCTTTTCTCTCTGCATTAGATTCCTTTCTCCCCTTCAGGGGCTGGGGGCCGGGGCAGCGCCCCGGAACGGCGGCCGGTGTATAGCCGGACGCGATGCTTGCCCTCTCTAAAGAGAGGAATCTCCGTTATCAGACCCTTCCGCATTACCTTCGGCCAGCTGGTCAACAGGGTCGATAGTGCCGATTTCTTTGTGGGCCTCGTTATCGTCACGATCGGCACTGGTGAGCTGGATGATCCGCTTCCCATTGCTGCGCCGGATGGCGGCTGTGATACCGGCTTTCCTTAGCGCATCAACGTTTTGCAGGATCAGGCGAGCTACCTTTTTCGGAGTGATGCCCTCTTGCCCACCAGGGTCGATCTTTTGAGACAGATCCGTGGGAGTGCCGATAAATTCTCTCTGATCTTTCAAAAAAGCAGAGAGAAGAATCACAATGCGGCCTTCCAATAACTCCGGCTGCAATTTGCTGTCGGAGAGTAACTCCCACACATTGTCCTCGTTCCGCTCCAGTTCCAACTCCCGGAACTCGATATCCCGGCCGATGCAGGTGAGCTTTGCCCGGCCGCTGCCGCGCCGCTCTTCCACCAAAGTGAAACTGGAATCCACTGCCCCGCTGATGGCGGTGGTGCCGGAGATTCGGTGGAATACATCCTCCGCTTTCTCTTTCCGCAGGTGGTGGATGAGCAGAATGGCGAGGCCCAGACGATCCGCCAGCCGTTTCAGCACAGTCAGGTCGCGGTAATCGTTGGCGTAGGTCGTGTCGTGGATGGGCCGGATCATCTGCAGGGTATCGATGATGACCAGCACCGTTCCGGGATGCGCCGACACGAAGGAGTCGATCTGCTCCTCCAGCCCCTGCCCGATGGAAGCGCACTCTGTGCAAAAGTGGACGCTGGACGGAGCCTCCTCCGTGATTTCGAACAGTCGGTTCTGAATACGAAGGACGGAATCCTCCAGACAGAGATAGAGGGTGGTGCCCTGTTTAGTGGCCATGTTCCAGACCGGCTCTCCCTTGGCTACGGTCACCGCCAGCCAGAGGGCCAGCCACGATTTTCCCACCTTTGGGGAGCCTGCCAGGATGTGCAGACCTTTGGAGAGCAGTCCGCTTACCACAAAATCCGGCGGGCGCAGCGGCTGGCTCATCAGGGTCTCGCCATCCACGGTGCGGAGCTGTGAGATGTTGAATTTCATGTTGTAGACCTCCTTGGTTCAAATATGAAAAGAGCGCCCGCAACTGTGAGCGCTTTGAAGAGAAGGAAGTTTTCCTCTACTTGATTATTCTTCGCATTTTGATAAAATGTGAGTATCACAAGACAGCATGAAAACGGATATGGGACAGGAGGCCGAGGCCATGCCGCTGGGGATCGAGCAGAACAATCATCTCCTGAGTCTGACACTGGATGTCTGGCAGGATCAGATCTTCTTCAACGATTCCGCGTTTCCCGCCGGGTACTTTGCTGCCGACATCCTGAATGTCAGCGACGAGACGATGCGGGAGCTCCTTACACACGGCGGAGAGATCAGCTTTCAGGTGGAGGCGCTGGCCAATGCCGGACACGAGGAGTTCATCAAACTGCTGCCGGAGACACGTACCTCCATGGAGAAGTTGCTGGATGCCCTATGGAAGTGTCCGCCGTATAACCTGTTGGACCAAGGGAAGGAACTCCATGCGCTGGATGTCCTCTTCGATCCCGGACTTGTCGACGAGCTGCTGAAGCCGGAGTCCCCGGTCCGGCAGTTCTTCTTCCGCTATTTGACCGCGGGGTTCAGCATCCCGTTGGGGATCTTTCATTTTGCAGCCGCCGGATGGTATTTTGAAGCGGGATACCTGCACCGCCTCAAAAAGCGGACGGAGACGCATTTTGCGATCGCCACCCACGACTGCTTCACCAGTGAGGACTTCTGGACAGATATGCGGGGATTGCCTATGGCGGATATTGAGGCATTCACCATCTTTCCTGCGATCGCCTCCTCCTATGTGTTTGCTCAAAGTCCCAGGAACGAAGAAGAGATGGTATTCGTGCAGCGGATCAACTTTCCCACGCCGATGCAGTTTTACTGCTTTGACCTGTTGAACGGGATGCATCACGTCCACGCGCCCAGCCGGTGCCAGAACTGCGGACGGTATTTTTTGACGACCAGTGGACATCAGCCCAAGTACTGCGACGGCATTGCGCCTCAGGACAGCCGCATGACCTGCCGGCAGTACGGGGCCATGCAGCATCAGAAGGAGCAGAACAAACAGCACCCGGTCTACCGCATCTTCAGCACCCGGACCAACACCATCCGCAAGCACCACCAGCGAGGGAAGATCTCCGATGAGCTGCGGCAGGCCGCCCTAAAGCTGGCGGAGGAGTACCGGGACAAGGCCCTTCTGGACAACGATTATGCCGAACACGGCTATGCCCTGGATATGGAGCAGGAGCACCTCTACGGGGAGGCCCGGAAACGGGTGAGAGAAAAAGAAGGAGGGTAGTCCCATGACAAAACAGAGTGTCTCTGCTGCCGGGGACTCCCCCACAAATGAGGAATTGGTTTTCAGATTTCAGAGCGGAGATCCATCCGCCTCGGAACTGCTGCTCCGCCAGAACAGCGATTACCTCACCGCGTTGGCAAAGCAATATGACAGGACGGTGCGCGGCCCCTCTTTGGAAGAAGACCTGAAGCAGGAGGGGGCAATAGCGATCCTGAAGGCCGCTGAACAGTTCGACCCCACACTGGGAAATCATTTTTTGACGTATGCCACGCCTGTCATCCAGGCGGCGATGCGGGACTGCGCCGCTCGAAGCGCCCTGCCGCTGACGGTCCCGGCCGGACGGTATCACCAGCTGCGGCAGGTCCTGCGGCTCATGGCAGAGAGGGAAAAAGCATCGGAAGCGGAGCTGCTCTCACACATTATGGAGAGCCTGCGGGTTTCGGAATCCGTGGCACGGTCGCTGCTGCTGGAGAGCCGAATGCTGTTCCAAAGTTGTGAGTTGGGAGACCAGGTGTTTGAAGTGAGCGGTGGCGGAGACCCCGCAAAAGCCTACGACCGCCAGATGCGGAAAAAACTGCTTTTCCAGCGTATCGAGGAAGTTCTGTCACCGAGGGAGCTGAACCTGGTACGCTGTCATTTGGGAATCGGTCAGCCGGAGGAGCAGGGTATGACGTTTCAGGAGCTGGCCATCCGCCTGAACTATAACGGCCCCAGCGGAGCGGAGAAGGCATACAAGAACGCCATCCGGAAAGTAAAACAACACCTCCACGGCGGAGCCTACGGTCGGTGGCTGGACATCCAACAGACTCTTCAGGAGGCACAGCGGGAAGCAGGGCAGGAGTCTGGTTCCTGTACCCCGCAAAAGACGTGGATCAAATAACAGCGGAACCTCGATTCCCATATCGAGGTTCCGCTGTTTTGTACTGAAGTCAATCCTGGATGTGGGTTTGACGTCCCACTATGGACGGTACTGGCATCGGACGGAGGAGGCATTACTCCATGATCCAAAAGAATCAAAAAAGACCGAGCAATGTGCTGCCTGGTTGTGCTCCTCTCCAAAACGATTTGATGGTACCGAGATAAGTTGCATCAGCCGATTTGACAAAGTACGAGATTGTTTTTTGTTTAACTATCCAAATATTTATGAATGCTTTAAAACAAAGTTGACTTCATTAAAAATGATAATTAAAATAATAATTAAAATAATAACAATAAAAATAAACACTCCAAATAAGAAACCAGACCGGAGATATACGATGGCATAAAACGCATGCGGGTATAGGGAGGAGTCCATGAAAAAGAAATCATTTTTTCAAATTGCAGTGATTCTGATGGCGTCATTTGCCGCCTGGATTTATTGCATTGCAGTTGTGGTACTGGGCCTGATCTACCAGGCATATCCCGGACATGAGCACATCGCAGTGCTGATTTCCACGCTTCCCACACTGGTGATGATGCTGTCGGCGTTTGCCTCCAGTGTATTGCTGCGCTTCTGCAACCGAAAATATGTGGTGATCATCAGCATGCTGATCTCCATTGGAGCTGGGCTGCTGATTCTTTTTCTGGAGCTGCCCCTGGCGGGCGTGATCCTATGTTCTGCGCTTCTGGGCGTCCCGGGCGGGACTATCGCTTCCGCCAATCCCACGGTGCTGGCGGAAATTGCGCCGCCCAGACTGCGGGACAAGGTGTTGGGCTGGCATAACTCCATGATGATGCTGGGAATGGCTATTTTCACGCTGCTGGGCGGCGTGTTCGCAAAGACCGGACGGTTTCAGGATGGCTACAAAACCGTGCTGGTGCTGCTGCCTATTCTGATTCTGGTCCTTCTCTTTTATCCCAATGTAGATAGAGAACCAACGAAAGATGTCCTCAATGCGGACATTTCCGCAGCGGTCCCCACGGCGGAGCCGGAGCGATTCCCCAAGGTTGCAGTGGGACTTTTGCTGGTGTACGGCATCGGCTCCATTTTCTGGAATGCCTGGTATATGAACTACTCAGATTACATCGTCAATGAAGCGCAGCTGGGTACCTCGGCCATGGCCGGCATGATCGGCTCCCTCTGCAGCGTGGCAGGGACAGTCTCCGGCCTGGTGGTTGCGTTTTGGATTCGTGCGACAAAGAAGTTCAGTATTTCGCTGGCGTTTATTCTCGGCGGAGCGGCCATGCTGCTGCCGCAGCTGACCCAAAGCGCTATGCCGGCGGAATCCTCTGCCAGTTTTTCAACCTGATCATTGGTTCCGGATTGACCACCTACCTTGGTCTGGTGACCACAGGGAAAAATGCGGCGACCGCCCTCTCTCTTCTGGCGGGATTTGAGGGCTCCGGCGTATTTCTGTGCGGCTATATTGTCCCCCTGGTGGGCAATCTCTTCGGTGGCGGAGCGGGGACAAACATCCTGGTCAGCGGGATCATCATGATGGGAATTGGAATTCTGACTTATTTCGTCATCAAACCTGCCCACGAAGCAGCCTATGGAAATCTGAAAGCTGGAAGCCGACACTAACACAGAAACTTGAAGACCGGGGTGGACTGTCTATGTGACAGTCCACCCCGGCTTGCGATTCCTCAGGAAGTATGGGAGAAAATGGTTGATTTTATTTTTCTAACTGTTATAATAACTTAGAGAAATCATATTTTGGAGTAATATGTGCAAAAGACGATACAGAGAGGACGGGACAGTATGATTGACACGTCAGATGTCCGAAAGATGAATATGAACGCCATCCGGGCTGTCATGTGGCGGGGCGGCGAGCACACCAAGCAGAGCATTGCGGCGGACACGGGCCTAAGTGTTGCCACCTGCAACACCTTGCTGAATGAGTTGGAGCGAAGCGGCGAGGTGTACAGTCAGAAATACCAGCTCAATGGGGTGGGCAGAAGCACCAGCGTCTATCAGATCAACGAGGACTATGAGAGTATTCTCTGTGTCCGGATTGATTTGGACTCAGAGGGAAATCGGCTTCTCCTCTGTGACGTGCTCTCCATGTTGCGGTCGACGCTCTATCAGGAACAGACGCAGTTCACGATATTGGATATGGACCGTGTGGCCGGGAAAATCACCGAGATGCTGGAGAAGTTCCCCAACATCTCGTGTATCCTGGTGGGAACCAGCGGAATTATAGACCACGGCGTACTGCGGCTCTCTGACATCCCGGAGCTGGAGGAGGCTCACCTGCTGGATGCGCTCCGGACGGTGGCGCAGCAGCGGCCGATCTACATGACCTACGATTGTCAATACCGTGTTTATGGAGCTTACAAAGATGCGGGTTATACCAGCGAGACGCTGACATTGCTGTTCTGCATGAGAAATGTCCTGGCAGGCACAGCATCTGTAATCGGGGGGAGAATTGTCAGCGGCAAGAACGGCTTTGCCGGAATGACCGGATATATGCCGTGGGGGATGAGTCAGGAGGAGCAGATCCAGGTCATTGCCCAGGGGAGTCCGAAGGGGCTGGAGTTGATCGTGAAGACGGCACTCTCAGTCATTGCGGTGTTAAACCCGGACGAACTGCTCTTTGCCGGAAACGTGGTGGATCGGGAGATGATGGAGGCGGTTCAGACGGCGTGCGCCAAGGCGGTTCCGCCGGAGTTCCTGCCGAAACTCCGCTTGGCAGATCATCGGGGAGATCAGTACTATCTGGAGGGAATGTACCAGAAAGCACTGGAGATGAAGGCTGACCTGGCAATCGAATACTGGCAGTGACGGAAGCGGCACGGCATATGAAGCGCAGAGAACGCCTTTGGCGAAGCCTCCTTTGTGGGGATCGCCAAAGGCGTTGTTTGTTTTTTGTTTAACTATCCAAACTTCTTCGTAAATGAAGGAAAACCATTGACTTTGTTAAATTAAATACTTATAATAATAATTAAAATAATAGTTATAAAAATAGGAAACGGAAAATAACAGGAGAAAATGGAGGTAGCGAGACATGCTGGATCGATTGTTTTCCCCCCTCACCATCAACGGAAAGACTTTGAAAAACCGCTGCGTGGTGACCCCAATGCTGATGAACTTCTGCGAGGAGGACGGCACCTGCACAGAGCGGTTTGCGGCGTATCACGAGGCCAAGGCCAAGGGCGGCTTCGCCATGATTGTCACAGAAAATGTGGCGGTCACTTCTGTCGCAAAAGGCTATCAGTGGATTCCGGGCCTGTGGAAGGATGAACACATTCCCGGCTTCCGGGACTTGACGGACCGAGTGCATCAATACGATACCGTCATCATCGCCCAGCTGAACCATCCCGGCCGACAGGCCTCTGAAAAATATGCCAAGGCCCAGTCCTGGGCTCCCTCTGCCATCCCGGACCCCTACCACAATGAGGAGATGCCCCACGAGATGACGATTGCGGAGATCCACAAGACGGTGGAGGACTTCGGCGACGCCGCCCTGCGGGCTAAGAAAGCAGGCTTTGACGGCATTGAGCTCCACGGTGCCCACGGCTACATGATTCCGGAGTTCATGTCCATGTACACCAACAAGCGCACCGACGAGTACGGCGGCGACCTGACTAACCGGATGCGGTTTGCCCTGGAGATCATTGAGAATGTCCGCCAAAAATGCGGCCCAGACTTTATTCTGGGATACCGGCTCTCCGCCGACGAGCGGGTGACCGGCGGTCTCACCATTGAGGACACCAAAGCCATCGTCCCCTACCTGGACCAGGCCGGCGTGGACTACTTCAGCATCTCCATCGCGGTGAATGCCACAGATGACCAGATGATTCCCTCCATGTATTACCGCCACGGCTATCAGGCGGACTACGCCAAGGAGGTGAAGGATGTCACCTGCAAGCCGGTGATTACGGTGGGCCGCATCAACGACACCCGGATTGCCGAGAGCATCCTGCGGTCCCACAAGGCGGACCTGATCGGGTTTGCCCGGCAGTCCCTCACGGACCCGGAGACGCCGAATAAGGCGCGGGAGGGACGCTTCGAGGATATCCGCAAGTGCGTGGGCTGCCTCCACGGCTGTGTGGGCCACATCGACACCGGCCTGGCCGGCTCCTGTGAGCTGAATCCGCTGGTGGGTCATGAGAGCGACCCGGAATACCAGACAGTCCCGGCGGAGCACCCCAAGAAGGTAATGGTAGTGGGCGCGGGCCCCGCCGGCATGCAGGCCGCCATCGCGGCGGCGGAGTGCGGCCACCAGGTGGAGGTATACGACAGCGACCGCTGGGCCGGCGGCCAGTACCGGATTGCCTCCATCCCGCCCGGAAAGGGCGAGATCACGGCCTTCCTCCGCTGGCAGGTGCGGGAGCTGGAGAAGCTGCATGTTCCCGTCTTCCTGAATACCACCGTCACCAAGGAACTGGTGCTGGAGAAGAAGCCGGACGTAGTGGTCGCGGCCACCGGCGTGACGCCCATCGTTCCGAAGAAAATCCCCGGCGTGCAGAACCCCAATGTGGTCCTGGGACAGGACGTGCTGAAGGGTGCCGTCAACACCGGCAGACGCTGCGTTGTGGTGGGCGGCGGCCTGGTGGGCGTGGAGGTGGCCAACCATCTGGCCTCCCTGCTGAAGGAAGTCACCGTGGTGGAGATGCGGGACGGCATTGCCCTGGATGAGGGGCCGGCCCCCCGCAAGGACCTGTTGCAGGACCTGGCCAACAATGGGGCGAAGGCCTATACCAGCACCACGGTGGATGAGATTACGGATCACTCCGTCATCGTCTCCGGTGCCCACAACGAAGAGATTCCCGCGGACACGGTTGTGCTGGCCATCGGCCGGGTTTCCAATACCGCTCTGGCGGAGGAATTGACCGCCGCAGGTGTGGATGTGCGGATCATCGGTGATGCCAAGGAGCCCGGCCTGGCCGGCGCCGCCATCCGGGAGGGGTATCTTCTGGGCCGGCACCTGTAAGGCGCCGGAGAACACGCACATGGAGGGATTTCTATGATCAAACATCGTGGACTGGGCGTGGCGGTGGTGCTGCTGTCGTCCTTTGCCGCCTGGATCTACTGCATTGCAACGGTGGTGCTGGGCCTGATCTACCAGGCCTATCCCGGCCAGGAGAATGTGGCCATTCTGATCTCCACGCTGCCCACCATTGTCATGATGCTGGCGGCTTTTGCATCCAGTGTCATTCTGCGGGTCTGCAACCGGAAGCTGGTAGTAGTGGTCAGCATGGCAATCTCCATTGTGGCAGGGGCGCTGATCCTGCTGGTGGAGATGCCGCTGATCGGCGTGATTATCTGCTCGTCTCTGCTGGGCATTCCGGGTGGCACCATCGCCTCCGCGAATCCGACGGTTCTGGCCATTGTGGCGCCCCTCAACCTGCGGGATAAGGTGCTTGGGTGGCACAACTCCCTGATGATGTTGGGTATGGCCACCTTCCAGCTGCTGGGCGGCATATTCGGGGAGACCGGACGCTTCCAGGACGGCTATAAGACGGTTCTGATTCTAATTCCGATTCTAGTGCTGGTGATCCTATTCTATCCCAATGTGGATAAGGACCGGAGTCTGGCACAGGCTGCCGGCGGTGCGCAGGAGACAGAGACGGTGCCTGCCAGAGATGGAAAGTTCCCCATGGTAGCCGTAGGAATGCTGCTGCTCTATCTCTTCGGCGCCATATTCTGGAATGCCTGGTTTATGAACTATTCCGACTACATTGTCAACGAGGCCCAGCTGGGCACCACGGCTATGGCAGGCGTCATCGGCTCCCTGTGCAGTGTGGCGGGCACGGTCTCCGGCCTGGTGGTGGCGTTCTGGATCAAAGCCACCAAGCGATTCAGCATGACATTGGCCTTCATCCTGTGCGGCGTGGCCATGCTGCTGCCGCAGCTGACGCAGAGCGCCGCAGGGTGTTATGCGGGCGGCATCCTGTGCCAGTTCTTCAATCTGATTGTCGTCTCCGGCCTGACCACTTACCTGGGGCTGGCCACCACCGGGAAAAACGCCACCACGGCCATGTCACTTCTGGCGGGCATTGAGGGCTCCGGCGTCTTCCTGTGCGGCTACATTGTGCCTGTGGTGGGCAATCTCTTCGGTGGCGGTGCCGGCATGAACATCATGGTCAGCGGCATCATCCTCATGGTGATCGGCGTGGCGGCCTACTTTGTCATCAAACCCACCCATGAGATGGTGTATGGAAAGAAGAACACGGATCAACAGCACGGATAAGAAACATTGTTTTCCACCGCGATGCGGAAAAAATATCATGGAGGTAAAAGTATGAACATTGAGAAGGAAGTCCAGAGACTGATGGATATTGAGGCCATCAAAGACCTGAAGAACCGCTACGCCCGGATGTGCAACGACAACCACAACTATGAGCTGGTGGACACAATCTTCTCCCCCGATGTGCGGTGGGAGGGCTCTCCCGACGATCCCTGGGGTAGCGCCGTGGGCAGAGAGGCCTTTATTGAGCTGTTCAAAGGCTTCCAGAAGCAGATGGACGGTCGCTGCCTGGGCCATAACATCACCAACCCCATCATTACTTTTGACGACGATACCCATGCCCATGGCCACTGGCACCTGTTCGGAGCCTTCAAAAGTGGTGAGGAGAGCAAGGGGGCCGGCGTCGGCTTCCTGGAGCAGGGCTACTATGACGACGACTATGTGAAGATCGACGGCAAGTGGTACATCTCCACCCTCCGGTTTAAGGACACCCTGGTGGCTGATCCGGCGAAGGGCTGGAAGGATGAACTGATCCAGGAGTTCTAAGGCATCTCCTTCACAGATCTTGCAGAAACCATCATATCGAATAACAGAGGAGCGGGAAATGCCTGTACAGGTTCCCGCTCCTTTATTATTGCATTATCGCACTTAACCTGATGAGCCGAGAAGCGAACATAAATTACAGGAAAGTTTATGTCCCTGACATAACGATCTGGCAGCGAAAAGCATCAGGTTGTGACCGAATATCATAGCCGGACCAATCAAGCGGCACTTGTGATTATTTTGAAATTGTGGTAAAATACTACCACAAAAACTCCTGAATACGGAATGATCTTTAGAAAGCACGACTTCAAATAAAGCGCGGATTGCGACATTTGAATTGATTTAAATTGCGATGAAGGGAGTTGGAAAAGTGCCAGAACTTTGCCGTTTTTACAATATTGTTATCAAGATGCTATATTCTGACAATAGCCAGCATAATAAACCTCACTTCCATGTGTACTACGCAGAGTTTGAAGCATCTGTTGGCGTGGATGGGGAGCTACTGGCAGGCAGCCTGCCTGTCAAACAGCTGAAACTGGTGCAGGCCTGGGCTGCAATCCACGAGGAAGAACTATATGCTACCTGGAACAAAGCAGTCCGGAATGAGCCCTTCGGGAAGATTGAACCCTTGCGGTAAGGAGGTGCAGAGATGTATATTGTGGATGGAATTGCCTATGCTGGAGATCCTGCTCCTATGATCAAGGTAAGTGGAGTCCGACCGATGAAGGATCATAAGCTGTGGGTACGCTTCAGTACTGGAACTGCAAAAATTATGGACTTTAGACCTCTGCTTAAAACGCCGGCATTTGCCCCATTGGCAGATGAGGAGGTGTTTCGCTCCGTTTATATTGACCGTGGCATTGCAGTCTGGAACGACGGGGAGATCGACATTGCTCCGGAATATTTGTATGAGCATGGAGTGGATGCAGAGGAGACTGCTTAATGGGTCTCGGATTGCTGACTACTATTTGACGACTATTTGCAAAATGCCCGGAGCCATTGCACCGCAATGGCTCCGGGAGTTTTCTATAAATGGTGGAAAATTTGTGCAACCCAACTGAAACCCTTGCGCCACAACGGTTTTTCCTTTGACGGCCTGATAACTCCGACTCTGTAGGCCACTGGTTCGAATCCAGCCGGGCGTACCAAAATGAATGACCCTACCTGACCTGAACAAAGAGTTGTCATTGTTCAGGATAGGTGGGGTCATTTTATACCCGAAACCGTTGCACTGCAATGGTTTTGGCTTTCACATATAAGACGGCCCTGTCACCGCTCAAATACAAACAGGGCGAAATCAAGACGCAAAACGTGAAAATAGTGAAAGCTGAACCCCACTGATGTCACCAGAGAATCCCTGAGCCCATGCATCTTTTTTATCAAGATATGACAAATGAAGAAGCTCTGCTTTTCGAACGCTTTTCTCAAAAAGCAGAGCTTTTTTACCTATAGGCATTGCAATTTCTGAGGTTTCAAAACTGTGCAGAATACGACGGCAGTAAAAAAGAAAAATCAAAAAACAAGGGTTTCCGGTTATAAGGAAGTATATTTTTCAATTAGGCGGTATAGCCCCGTTCAAGGGCTATGCCGTC
>NZ_JBKVXZ010000059.1:0-24400 GCF_046973065.1 Flintibacter sp.
CGGGGACACAGGCCCCTACCGGGTTAAAAATTTCGGAGTATCTGCGCTGTACGGACACCGCCTACCCCGGCAAAACCGTGGCAGCTGGGCAGTTGCCGAGGCATCCGCCCGACCTCCGCCGCACCAAACAGGTAGGTGGGCACCAGGCGGTTGTGCGATAGAACGGCAATACCCTCAAATTTTGATGGCAAAAGGGCCTAAGGCCCGAGAAGAGAGGGAGGCACGGTCAAAACTTAGGACCGCCGGGGATTACAAAACAACCGAAGGGACACGCCCCCGTAAATGGGGGACCGGGGGAAAGCCGCCTATGAGCACTGGCAAAGCCAAGTGCTCATCGAAGGCGTCCCCCGGCGATCTTTGGTTCTTTCCATCGCTGGAAAGAACATCCCCCGTCCCTACAAGATTACACAGAACTTTAGTTCAGGTCCTGCTTCAATTCATTCAGCAGATTCAGCGCTTCAATAGGCGAGAGGATATTCACATCGGTCATGCGCAGCTTCTTCAGCACCGTCTCGCCCCCCAGATCTCCCAGAGACACCTGCCCGCTGTCCTCTTGGACGGCAGCCACCGGGCGCTCCACGCCTCCGGCTTCCAGGTCCTTCAAAATCTCCCGGGCACGCTTGATGACCCGGTCGGGTACGCCCGCCAGCTGGGCCACCTCGATGCCATAGCTCTGGTCGGCTCCGCCCCGGACGATTTTCCGGAGGAAAATCACCTGGTCTTTCCGCTTTTTGGCGGCAATATTGTAATTTTTTACCCCGGGGATTTCGCCCTCCAGGACGGTAAGTTCGTGGTAATGAGTGGCAAAGAGGGTCTTGCACCCCAGCCGCCGCTTGTCGGCGCAGTACTCCAGCACCGACCGGGCGATGGCCATGCCGTCGTAGGTGGAGGTGCCCCGGCCGATCTCGTCCAAGATGAGCAGGGAGCGGCGGGTGGCGTTTTTCAGCAGCTGGGCCACCTCGGTCATCTCCACCATGAAAGTGGACTGGCCCGCGCTCAGGTCGTCGCTGGCTCCGATGCGGGTAAACACCCGGTCCACCACTCCGATGTGGGCGGACTTGGCGGGGACAAAGGATCCCATCTGGGCCATGAGAGTAATGAGGGCCACCTGGCGCATGTAGGTGGATTTGCCCGCCATGTTGGGGCCGGTGATGATGGCGCACAGGTCGTCCCCGTCGTCCATGTGGGTGTCGTTGGGGACAAAGAGGGAGTCCTTGAGCATCTTCTCTACCACCGGGTGGCGTCCCTCCACGATGTTCAGCACCGAGGAATTGTCCACCTGGGGCATACAGTAATTGCCCGCGGCGGCCACGGTGGCAAAGGAGTTGAGCACGTCCACCTGGGCCACGGCGGCGGCGCTCTTCTGCACCTGGGTGACGTGGCGGCAGACGGTGTCCTTCAGTTCGCAGAAGAGCTGATACTCCAGGGCTACCACCTTGTCCTGGGCGGAGAGGATAGTGTGCTCCAGATCTTTCAGCTCCTGGGAGATGTAACGCTCGGAATTGACGGTGGTCTGTTTGCGCACCCAGCCCTCGGGTACCAGGTTGGTCTGGGACTTGGCCACCTCGATGTAGTAGCCAAAGACCTTGTTATAGCCCACCTTCATGTTCTTGATGCCGGTCTGCTCCTTGGTGCGGGCCTCCAGGTCGGCCAGCATGTCCGCCCCGTGGTCCATCACGTTGCGCAGCCGGTCCACCTCTTCGCTGTACCCCTCCCGGATGAACTTGCCCTCCCGCACGGAGAAGGGAGGCTCGTCCACCAGGGCACGCTGGAGAAGCTCCCGCAGTTCGGGCAGATCATCCAGCTGCTCGGCCAAAGACTGGAGCAGGGCAGAGGAGCAGGGAGAGAGCAGCTCCCGAATGCGGGGCAGCTTACCCAGGCCTGCGGCCAGGGCGGTGAGGTCCCGGCCTCCGGCGGTGCCGTACACCACCCGGCCAATGAGCCGCTCCAGGTCGGTGACCTCCCGCAGGGTGAGGGTCAGCTCTTCCCGGGTGATGATGTCCTCCACCAGGTCGCCCACCGCTTGCTGCCGCCTGGCGATCTGCACGGGGGAGAGGAGGGGCCGCTCCATCCAGCCCCGGATGAGGCGGTGGCCCATGGGGGTGCGGGTCTTATCCATGACCCACAGGAGGGAGCCTTTCTTCTCTTTGCCCCGCAGGGTTTCAGTGAGCTCCAGAGTCTGCCGGGCGGTGAGGTCCAGCTCCATAAACTGGCCCGTAGTGTAGTAGGAGAAGGCGGCGATGTGACCCAGATCGGTTTTCTGGGTGTCATAGAGGTAGCGGAGCAGCCCGCCCGTAGCCTGGACAGCAGCGGTGTCCCCGGCAGGCAGGGTCTCCAGCCCGGCGGTGAACTGCTTATCCACCATCTCCTGGGCATGGTCCAGGGCAAAGCCCTCCTCTTCCCAGTGCTGGCACATGCAGTCCAGCCGGTCCTTCAAAAAGTCGGTGAGGCCCGCCAGCGCCCAGGCCCCCTCCGAGAGCACCGCCTCGGTGGGGTGGAAGCGGCCCAGCTCGTTTTCCAGGTGGTCCCGGGCCTCCGGTCCGGCAGGGAAGGAAGTGGCAAACACCTCGCCGGTGGAGATATCACACAGGCACAGGCCTACCCCCGACTCGTCAGCATAGACGGCGCTGAGGAAGTTGTTTTTTCCCTCCTCCAGCATGGAGGCAGAAATAACGGTGCCCGGGGAGATGATGCGAATGATATCCCGGTCCACCAGCCCCTTGGCGGTGGCAGGGTCCTCGGTCTGCTCGCAGATGGCCACCTTGTAGCCCTTGGCGATGAGCCGGGCAATGTAGCTCTCACAGGAGTGGTAGGGCACGCCGCACATGGGGGTGCGCTCCTCCGGGGGCTTGTTCCGGTCCCGGGTGGTGAGGGTCAGGTCCAGCTCCTTGGACACCAGCTTGGCGTCGTCGAAGAACATTTCATAAAAATCGCCCAGTCGGAAAAACAAAATGGAGTCCGGGTTGCGGTCCTTCATCTCCAGATATTGTTTCATCATGGGGGTCAGTTCTGCCATGGGTTCACCGTCTTTCTGCGTTGTGAGTTTCTTTTTTCTGTGTTTTGAGAGGGTTCCGCCCTGCGGGGCGGGTTCCTTTTTGTTTGCCCAAAAAGGAACCAAAAATGCCCCGGGGGTTGCGTTCCGATGAACACCTCGCCAAGGGCGGGTGTTCATAGTCTCTTACCCCCGGACCCCCAGCTACGGGGGACACCTGCCTGAGGGATTGATTATGACCTCTCGGCGGGCAAAGACAAGATCTGTGATGCTTCTTGCCTCGGGGGCACTGGCCCCTGCCGGGTCAAAAATTTAGAAGTATCCGCGCTGTACGGACACCGCCTAGTCTGGCAGAGCCAAGGTGGCTGGGCAGTTGCTGGCGGCAATCCAACCACCGCCGCACCCAACAGGTAGGGATGCACTAGGCGGTGTGCATTAGAGCCGCCCGCCTGTAAATTTTAGATTGGTAGGGCCTAAGGCCCGGGAGTAGGAGGGAGCACGGTCAAAGCTTAGGACCGCCGAAAGCTACCAAAAGCCCAAAGTGACCCGCTCCCGTAAACAGGGGGACCGGGGGCCGACTCCCCCTGTCAGGGGGAGATGGCCCGAAGGGCCAGAGGGGGTAGGGACAAGGCGACTTTGAGCGCCCGCTCCACGTAGGCGCTCATCGGAGCCGTCCCCCGGCGATCTTTGGTTCTTTCCATCGCTGGAAAGAACAACTCCCGTCTCTACAAAAAATAGTTATTTTTCTGCCAATTCTCCGTAAAGTGACCACTTATTGGCCCCAATAATATTGATCTCCCGGAACTGCCCCACATCATCAGCAGTACCGCCCTTCACTCTCACCAAACGGTTCCCCGGCGTCCGGGCGGTAAAGGGATACTCCGCATCATCCCCCTGGCCGTCGATGAGGCAGCGCACCGTCTTGCCGATGTAGGCGGCGTGCTTTTCCTCGGAGATTTTGTCCTGGAGGGCCACCAGGCGGTTGAAGTTAGCAAGCTTCTCCTCCCGGGGCATGGGGTCGTCCATCTTGGCGGCGGGGGTGCCCACACGGGGGGAGTAGATGAAGGTGAACAGGGCGTCGTAGCGCACCTCTTCCAGCACCTTCAGGGTATCTTCAAACTCCTCGGTGGTCTCCCCGGGGAAGCCCACGATCACGTCGGAGGTGAGCACGATGTCGGGGATGAGGGCCTTCAGCACCCGGATCTTTTCCAGATACTGCTCCCGGGTGTGGCGGCGGTTCATCACCTTCAGGATGCGGTCGTTGCCCGCCTGGAAGGGCAGGTGGAGCACGGGAGCCACCTTCTCGCACCGAGCCATGGTCTCAAAGAGCTTCTGGGTGGCGTCCTTGGGGTGGGAGGTCATAAAGCGGATGAGGAAGTCCCCGGGGATGTCGTTGACCTTGGAGAGGAGGTCTGCAAAGTCCATGGGATTTTCCAGGTCCTTGCCGTAGGAGTTTACGTTCTGGCCCAGCAGGGTAATATCCTTATACCCCTCCTCCACCAGCTGCCGCACTTCGGAGAGGATATCCTCCGGCTGGCGGGAGCGCTCCCGGCCCCGGACATAGGGCACGATGCAGTAGGAGCAGAAGTTGTTGCACCCGTACATGATAGACACCCAGGCCTTCACCTTATCCTGGCGCACCACGGGGATGCCCTCGGCGATGGAACCGGGCAGGTCGGGGGTCTGGAACACCCGGCCCCGGGCGGTGAGCAGGCTGTGGATGAACTCGGGGAAGCGCCACAGCACCTGGGGACCAAAGACCAGGTCCACATGGCGGTAGGACTCCTTCACCTTCTGAGCCACATGGGCCTCCTGGGCCATGCAGCCGCACAGGCAGATGAGCTGGCCGGGGTGGCGGCGCTTTACATGCACCAGAGCGCCCAGGTTGCCCAGTACCCGCTGCTCGGCGTGCTCCCGGATGGCGCAGGTGTTGATGACAATGACGTCGGCCTGCTCCTCGTCCTGGGTGAAGCCGTAGCCCATCTCCTGGAGATAGCCGCGGATGCGCTCGGAGTCGGCCTCATTCTGCTGACAGCCGTAGGTATCCACAAAGGCCAGAGGGGGCTGGGGACGCTGGGCATTGATCTGGGCGACGGCGTGACAATGATCCATCTGCCGGGCGATGTCCTCCCGGGAAATGGTGGTTGTATTACGTTCCATGGAGTCCTCCATACTAATTTATTAGTTTAATCATAGTATTATATCATTTTTTGGCCCCTGAAACAAGGCCAGAGGGGGGTGGAAGCATTTATAAACTTTTTGTAAACCTTGGGAAAACTACCCCTGGTTTCTCTCCACGGCCCCTTGCGTTCCGTTGCCTTTTCCCTGATATGGTGATAAAATAAAATATTCCAGGAGATCCCACGGCCAAGCTTGCCGGCAGACAGAGAAGGGAGTCATACCGCCATGCGCAGATTGATCATTGAACGCTCCGCCATCCGAAACAATATGGCAGTGATCAAGGAGCGGGCCCAGGGCGCCGCCCTGTACGGCGTGGTGTCCGGCCAGGGAGGCGGTGTGGGCGCCGTGCGCCTGGCCCGGCTGCTCCGGGACGCCGGTGTGACCCGCTTCGGCGTCAACTCGGTGGAGGAGGCCCAGCTGCTGCGGGAGTCGGGCTTTGAGACTGAGGAGATCCTGATGCTGCGCTCCACTGTGGACCGGGACGAGCTGGAACGGCTGGTGGACCTGAGCGTGGTGTGCACCGTCTCGTCCGTGGACACCGGCCTGGCCCTGAACGCCGTGGCGGAGAACCGCTCCACCGTAGCCGAGGCACACATCCAGGTGGACACCGGCCTGGGCTTTGGGGGATTTCTCATCTCCGAGCCGGAGAAGATCCTGCTGGCCTACCGCTCTTTGCCCAACGTGGCTCTGTCCGGCATCTACACCCAGCTCCACGCCGTCACCGGCAAGAGCCAGGAGGTGGACGGCCAGCTCAAGCAATTCCAGCAGGTACTGGAGGCCATCCACCAGGCAGGTTTTGAGACCGGCACCGTCCACGCCGCCGGTTCCTTCGCCCTGATGCACTTTGATGACGCCCGCCTGGACGCGGTGCGGGCCGGGTCGGCCATTCTGGGCCGCTGCCGCCGCACGAAAGGGGACGGACTGACCACCGTGGGCTACGGCGAGGCCTCCATCACCGAGGTGCGCTGGCTGCCCAAGGGGCACACCGTGGGCGCGGACAAGCTCATCGCCATGAAAAAGCCCACCCGGGTGGCTGTCCTGCCGGTGGGTTACCAGAACGGCTTTGGGGTGGAGCGCCCCAGGAGTCAGAGCCTGCTGGAGCTGTGGCGGGCCTGGCGGCGCAGCCGCAACCGTACCGTGCGTCTCAACGGCCAGCGGGTGCGGGTCATCGGTTCCATCGGCGCCTCCGAGACCATCTTGAATGTCACCGATGTGAAGTGCTCCGCGGGAGATGTGGCCGCCTTTGACCTGGATCCCCTCTATGCCCGGGGTATGCCCATTGAATTTCGATAATGCGGGTTTTCCGCAGATATTACCATAAGGAAACAAAAGGAGTTATCCTGCTATGAGTGAGTTATCCTTCCAGCCGCTGCTGTTTGGCGGCGATATCAACGTGTACAGCGTGGCCCGTGCCTTCCATGAGGCCTACGGCGTCAAGAGCATTGCCTACGGCCGCTACCCCTCCTTCCCCTGCCACGGCAGCGCCATCATCGACTACCGGGTGTGCGCCGACAACGAGAGCGCCGACGCCTTCCGCAAGAATGTAGCTCAGGTGTGCAAGGAATTTCCGGACAAGAAGGTCCTGGTCATGGGCTGCGGCGACAGCTATGTCCAGCTGGCCGCCCACTGCAAGGACCAGCTGCCGGAAAACGCCATTGCACCCTACATTGACGGCGAGCTGCTGGACACCCTCATCAACAAGGAGAAGTTTTACGCTCTGTGTGACCAGCACGGCATCGACCACCCCGCCACCTTCATCTACGACAAATCCATGGGCCACGACTTCACCCTGCCCTGGGGACCGCCCTACATCGCCAAGCCCGCCGACAGCGTGGCCTACTGGGCCTGCGGCGTGCACGAGCTGGCCAAGGTCTACATCTGCCAGAGCTGGGAGGAGCTGCTTGCCGCCCTGGATCAGGTGTACGCCGCCGGTTACCCCGATCACATGGTGCTCCAGGAGTTCATCCCCGGAGACGACACCTACATGCGGGTGCTGACCAACTACTCCGACCGCAACGGCAAGGTGAAGCTCATGTGTCTGGGCCACGTGCTGCTGGAGGAGCACTCCCCCCATGGCATCGGCAACCACGCCGTCATCCTTACCGAGCACGACGAGGAGCTGTCCCAGAAAATCAAGGGACTGCTGGAGAACCTGCACTTTACCGGCTTCTCCAACTTTGACATCAAGTACGACCAGCGGGACGGCAAATACAAGGCCTTTGAAATCAACTGCCGCCAGGGCCGAAGCAACTACTATGTCACCGGATCGGGGCATAATATTGCCAAGCTGGTGGTGGAGGACCGGGTGGAGGAGAAGGAGCTGCCCTTTGAGATCACCAAGAACCGCTCTCTGTGGCGGATGGTGCCCAAAAAGGTGGCCTTTGACTTCACTCCCAAGAAGTATCACCAGGAGATGAAGTCCCTCATCCGCGCCGGAGCCGATCACCACTCCCTGGTGTATGAAGGGGATGCGTCCCTCAAGCGCCGCCTGCGGGTGTGGAAGAATCACCTGGGAAATATGAAGCGGTTTGAGAAGTATAACAAGAAGCCGCAGGAGTAAAGAGGGTTCCGCCCTGCAGGGCGGCCTACTTTGCCCACGGCGGCAAAGTAGGCAAACCGCCGCCGGGGAGCGCTTCCGGTGAGCACCTACCTGCGGTGGTGCTCACAGTCAGCTTTTCCCCGGACCCCTTTTACGGGAGCGGGTCACTTCGGCCGGGCAGTCAGTTCCGGCGGGCAAAACCAAGTTCTGTTCCCGTTCTACTCTCGGGCCTTAGGCCCTACCGATTTAAAATTTATAGGCGGGCGGCTCTACCGTACACCGCCTGGTGCCTGCCTACCTGTTGGGTGCGGCGGTGGTCGGGTGGACCAGCTGCCACGGTTTTGCCAGAGTAGGCGGCGTCCGCACAGCACAGACACTTTGAAATTTCTGACCGGGTAGGGGCCAGTGCCCCCGAGGCAAGAAAGACCAGATGGACTTGTCTTTGCCCGCCGGATAAAACTTCCCATCCCTCAGGAGGGCGTCCCCCGTAAAATGGGGGTCCAGGGGGGCGACGCCTATGAACACCGGCGTAAGCCAGGTGTTCGTCGAAGGAGCCCCCTTGGCGCGTCTTTGGTTACTTTCTGCGCGTACAGAAAGTAACATCCGTCTCCTTAGGCGACCGCAGGTCGCCCCTACGATATATTCGCCCCAATTAAATGAGGTATTTTAGATGAGCAACGACCGTCTTGGCGTCATCGGGGGCATGGGCCCCCAGGCCACCAACACCTTTTATCAATATATCATCGACCGCACCGACGCCCGCACCGATCAGGAGCACCTCTCGGTGCTGATTTTTTCCGACTGCGCCATGCCCGACCGCACCGCGGCCATCCTGGGCACCCAGGCACAGAAGGACGAGGTCTATGAGCGCCTGCTTTCCGACGCCCGCATGCTGGAGAGGGCGGGGTGCACCGCCATCGCGGTGCCCTGCAACACCTCCCACTACTTCCTGGACCGGGTGCAGGAGCAAATCTCCATCCCCATCGTCCACATGATCCGGGAGACCGCCCGGCTGCTGGTAAGCCAGGGGAAAAAGCGCCCCGGCATCCTGGCCACCGACGGCACCATCCGCACCGGTCTGTACCAGCGGGAATTTGCCGCCTTCGGCATCTACGCCGCCGCACCCCGGCCCGCCGCTCAAAAGCAGGTCATGTCTCTCATCTATGACGACATCAAAGCGGGCAAGGCGGGGGACCCGGAGAAGTTTGCCGCCTTTACCAAGGACCTGGTGGAGCAGGGCTGCGACTGCGCTGTGCTGGCCTGCACCGAGTTGTCCGTCTTTGCCAACCAGCACCACCTGTCTCCCTTCTACGTGGACGCTATGGCCGTGCTGGCCCAGCGCTCCATTGAACTGTGCCATAAGCCTCTGCGGGCTGTATTCTGATTTCCATTTGGGAGGTATCCGCTATGACCATCCCCGTTCATACCCTGGGCGACTATCTGGACCTGCTCGCAGAGCAGAACCTGCTTGCCGCCCCTATCCCTGACGGCCTGGACCGGAGCCAGCGCGTCACCGGCCTCACCTGCGACTCCCGGCAGGTGGCCCCCGGCACCCTGTTTATCCGCAAGGGCGCCCACTTCCAGACCAAATTCCTGGAGATGGCCCGGGACCAGGGCGCCATGGCCTGCGTCAGCCAGGAGGAGGACACCGTCCCCGGCCTGCCCCGCATCGCCATTACCGACACCCGAAAGGTGCTGGCCCCGCTGGCCGACCGCTTCTACGACCACCCCTCCGGCAAGGTGAAGGTCATCGGCATCACCGGCACCAAGGGCAAGTCATCCACCGCCTACTATATGAAGTCCATCCTGGACCGCTACCAGGAGAGCCAGGGGAGAGGGGAGACGGGCGTTGTCTCCTCCATCGACACCTACGACGGTGTGAAGCGCTTTGAGTCCCACCTCACCACCCCAGAGCCTCTGGACCTCCAGCGCCACTTCGCCAACGCCGCCCAGACGGGGCTGGAGTATGTGACTATGGAGGTGTCCAGCCAGGCGCTGAAGTACCACCGCTCCCTGTGTACCGAGTTTGCCGCCGCCTGCTTCCTCAACATCGGCTACGACCACATTTCCCCCATCGAGCACCCCGACTTTGAGGACTACTTTGCCTCCAAGCTGAAGATCTTTGCCCAGGCCCACATCAGCTGTGTGAACCTGGACTGCGACCACGCCCAGCGGGTACTGGAGGCCGCCCAGGCCGCCGGAGCGCCCATCATCACCTTTTCCCAGAAGGACCCAGCCGCCCAGGTGTACGCCAGCGACGTACACAAGGAGGATGGACAGATCCTCTTCACCCTGCGCACCCCCCGGTACACCCGCCAGATGCGGCTGACCATGCCGGGTCTCTTTAACGTAGAGAACGCCTTGGGAGCCGCCGCCCTGTGCGAGGCCCTGGACATCCCCGAATGGGCGGTGTACGACGGACTGGTGCGGGCGCGGGTGCCCGGCCGCATGGAGGTGTACGCCAACGCCGACGGGCAGGTGCTGTCCATTGTGGACTACGCCCACAACCGCCTGAGCTTTGAGACCCTCTTTTCCTCCGTCCGGGCGGAGTACCCCCAGCGGGAGCTGGCCATCGTCTTCGGCTGCCCGGGCAAAAAAGCCTACGACCGCCGCCACGACCTGGGCGAAGCTGCCGGTGCCTGGTGTGACCGGGTGTACCTCACCGAGGAGGACAGCGGGGAGGAGGACACCCTGGACATCTGCCAGGAAATCCGGCCCAACGTGGAAAAGGGCAAAGCCCGCTGCCGCATCATTGCCAACCGGGGCGAGGCCATTCGCCAGGCGGTGCTGGAGAGTGAGCGCCCCACGGTGCTGCTGCTCACCGGCAAAGGCCGGGAGACCCGGCAGAAGCGGGGCACCGAGTATATCGACACCCCTACCGACGTGGAGTATGTCCAGGCGTTTTTGCAGGAGTACGACCTGCGCCACCGTCTCACCCCCGCCGCTCCGGCCCAAAAGGCGCTGGAGACCCTGCCTGCTCTGGAGCAGTTGAAGGGCAAGACCTTTGTCATCTGTCTGCCGGAAAACGGACAGGACATTGCCGCCGATGCCGCCGCCATCACGGCCGCGGGAGGCACCGCAGTTCTGATGCAGGACCGGGCGCAGGCTTTGTCCACCGCGCAGAGCATGCATGTGGATAAACTTATCTACTTCGTGGACGAGGAGCCCTCCCTGGCTCTGGGAGAGAACCGCCAGGCAGAACTTCTCCGCATGGACGGCAAGAAGGCCGCCGCCCTGCTGGAAGAGGGTTCGCTGCCCGCCGCTCTGGCCGAGACCTTGAAGCTGGCCCTCCAGGCGGTGGAAGGCGGCGTGGGCCGCTGCGTGATCCTGTCCCGGACTGGGGAGCACGTGCTGCTGCTGGATGCCCTGGGGCAGCGGGTGCTGGGCATTTGTATTTCTGCCTGACTTTTCGTTTCAATAAGCAATGAAAAACCGGAACCTTGGCGGCTCTTGGAGCTGCTCAGGTTCCGGTTTTTTGTCCACAGGCTTTGATAAAAATGTGGATAAGTTTTTTGTTTTTATGGGGACGGGTGTTACTTTCTGCTCGCACAGAAAGTAACCAATGGCCCAGGCCACCCTCTCTTGCCCCTCTGGGGCAATTCACCTTGAGATGCGCCAAGGGGCCGCCTTCGGTAAGCGCCCAGCCTGCGGCGGCGCTCACCGGCGGCTTGCCCCCAAGCCCCCGTTTACGAGGGCGGGCAACTTCGGGCTTTTGGTAAAACCCGGCGGGCAAAATCAAGATCTGTTTCCGTCCTACTCTCAGGCCATAGGGCCTTTCTGCCATCCAAATTTGTGTGCTGTTTGATTCTATCGCACGCCGCCTGCTGCCTGCCTACCTGTTCAGTGCGGCGGTGGTCGGTGGACCAGCTGCCACAGCTTTGCCAGCGTAGGCGGTGTCCGTACAGCGCAGACACTTCTTAATTTCTAACCAGATAGGCCCCTGTGGGCCGAGGCAAGAAGAACGCAAGGTCATGTGTTCGGAGCCGCCGGACGCAAGTACCAAGTTCTCAGGAGAGCGTCCCCCGTAAAGAGGGGTCCGGGGAAAAGGTGACTATGAGCGCCCGCTGCGCGAAGGCGCTCATCGGAGCCGTTCCCCGGCGGCGTTTTGCCTACTTTGCCGCCGCGGGCAAAGTAGGACGCCCCTCAGGTCGGAATCCTTCCTCTTTATAAATTAAGCCTCACAGCAGCAGCTCCACGCAGAAGGTCACCGCCATGGCCACTACGCCCAAACTGGCCACCGCATCCCAGTAGAGCCCCCAGCGGTTGCGCCGCTGGCTGGACCGGACCCGGGGCTGCACGTCCGGCTCTTCCCACTCCGTCTGCTGCTCCCGCTCCAGCTTCCGGCGGTACTGGGCCAGATCAATGATCTTTTCCTCCGCCCTGGGAGCCTCCCACCGGGGTCGGATGGAGATGGTCTGATATACGGTCTGCATGGCGTTCCCTCCCTGTATCCTCCACTTCCTGCTCCATGGGAGTCAAGAACAGATGTTCTATTCGTAAGATACAACATATGTTCGAGTTTGTCAAGAGCTGTCGAACATCTTTTCGGTTTTACACACTTTCCACACACTTTTCCACATCTCTTTCCACCGCCCTGCCGTCTTTTTTTCTGGAAGAGAGGGGTGGTTTTACGTCAAATTTGTGTGAGATTTTTTCACGGACCGTTGCTTTTTCCGCCATCTGGCGGTATAATGTTTCGTCAAAGCGTATTGTGCTGCTTCGCAGGGGAGCGGCTGACGGCATACAGGAGGAATTTGCAGATGAAGAATGAGAAGCTGAGAAATATCGCCATTATTGCTCACGTCGACCACGGCAAGACTACCCTGGTGGACCAGATGCTCAAGCAGTCCGGCGTCTACCGCGAGAACCAGACTGTGGTGGAGCGCGTGATGGACTCCAACGATCTGGAGCGTGAGCGCGGCATTACCATTACCGCCAAGAACACCGCCGTGCAGTACGGCGATGTGAAGATCAACATCGTGGACACCCCGGGCCACGCCGACTTCGGCGGCGAGGTGGAGCGTATTCTGAAGATGGTCAACGGCGTTATCCTGCTGGTGGACGCCGCCGAGGGCCCCATGCCTCAGACCCGCTTCGTGCTGTCCAAGGCCCTGGAGCTGGGCCACCGGGTCATCGTGGTGGTCAACAAGATCGACCGTCCCGACCAGCGTGTCTACGAGGTCATCGACGAGGTGCTGGAGCTGCTGATGGATCTGGACGCCACCGACGAGCAGCTGGACAGCCCCATGCTCTTCTGCTCCGGCCGTCAGGGCACTGCCTCCGTCCAGCCTGACGAGGCGGGCAGCGACCTCAAGCCTCTCTTCGACACCATTCTGGAGTATATCCCCGCTCCCGACGTGGACGAGGAAGCTCCCTTCCAGATGCTGGTGAGCTCCATCGATTACAGCGAGTTCGTGGGCCGTATCGCCATTGGCCGCATCGAGCGGGGCACCATCAAGCAGAACCAGGAGATCGCCGTGTGCAACTACCACGATCCCGACGCTCCCGCCAAGAAGGCCAAGGCTACCGCCCTGTATCAGTTTGACGGTCTGGCCAAGGTGCCTGTCACCGAGGCCACCGCCGGCAACATCATTGCCATGAGCGGCATCGGCGACATCACCATCGGCGACACCATCTGCGCTCCCGACTGCGTGGAGCCCATGGAGTTCGTAAAGATCTCCGCTCCCACCATTGAGATGACCTTCTCCGTCAACGACTCTCCCTTCGCGGGCAAGGAGGGCAAGTTCGTCACCTCCCGCCAGCTGCGGGACCGCCTGTTCCGTGAGACTCTGAAGGACGTGTCCCTGAAGGTCACCGAGATGGAGGACTCCACCGACTCCTTTAATGTAGCCGGCCGCGGCGAGATGTCTCTGTCCATCCTGATGGAGACCATGCGCCGTGAGGGTTATGAGTTCCAGGTTTCTCCCCCCCGTGTGCTCTACCAGGAGATCGACGGCAAGAAGTGCGAGCCCATCGAGCGCCTGGTGGCCGACGTGCCCAACGACTGCGTGGGCGCGGTGATGGAGAAGCTGGGCTCCCGCAAGGGCGAGTTCCAGTCCATGAACCCCGTGGGCAACCGCACCAAGCTGGAGTTCCTGGTTCCTTCCCGCGGCCTGTTCGGTTACCGCAACGAGTTCCTCACCGACACCAAGGGCGAGGGCATCATGGCTTCCGTCTTTGAGAAGTACGCTCCCATGAAGGGCGAGATCCAGCGCCGCAGCACCGGCTCTCTGGTGGCCTTCGAGACCGGCGACGCCGTGACCTACGGTCTGTTCAACGCCCAGGAGCGCGGCACTCTGTTCATCGGCGCTGGCGTGCCCGTTTACGCCGGCATGATCGTGGGTGAGACCCCCAAGGCTGAGGATATCTCCGTCAACGTGTGTAAGAAGAAGCAGCTGACCAACATGCGCGCCTCCGGCTCCGATGACGCCCTGCGCCTGACTCCTCCCAAGCAGATGAGCCTGGAGCAGTGCCTGGAGTTCCTGGCCGACGACGAGCTGCTGGAGTGCACCCCCGAGAACCTGCGTCTGCGTAAGCGCATCCTGGATCACGGCGAGCGCATGAAGCTGGCTTCCAAGAAAAAAGGTTAAGTTATTAGAGAAGGGTTCCGCCCTGCGGGGCGGGTTCCTTTCTGGATCACCAGAAAGGAACCAAAGAGTGACTGGGGGACGGCTCCGGTGAGCGCCATGCCACAGGCGGCGCTCACCGTCACCTTTCCCCCATGCCCCCAGTTACGTGGGACACCCTCCTGGCGGCATGGCAGAATTCATCCGGCGGGCAAAGACATGACCCTGTCTCCTTCTTGCCTCGGGCCTTAGGCCCTGTGTATGTGAAATTCCGCATTGCTGCACAGAAATAACACCGCCTGCCTGGGCAAAGCCAAGATAATTGGTTCGTACCGAGCAGATGATATTCGCCTCTACGCACAGCCGAAAGGTTTTACCGTAGAGGCGATTTTAATGGCCGTCCACCGCCTGAAAGGAAAAGCAAGCGGAACTCAGGAAAGGACGGGGGCGAAGCGAAGCTTCGCAGGAAGTTCTTTGCCAAGCTTTCTTTCAAGAAAGCGGGGGATGTTTTATTACCGCCCGTTTCCCGGGCCGATCACGCTGGAGTCTGACATGAAATCACATTCTTCTGCCCCCCGCTGGGCGATTCCTTTTGTTTTGCTGGCTCTGCTGGTGCTGGGACTGCTGTTTGTCCCTGAGTGTGACGACTGCTACTTTATCTTCTGGAAGTTTGACAGCTGGCAGGACCTGCTCCTCACCCGGCCCAACACCCAGGACGCCCTGGTGGTGGGTGTCCCTCACAACGGCCGCTACTTGGGCAACCTGCTGGGCGTGCTCCAGGCCAAGCTGTATATCACCCCCTTGGCCTTTCTCCGGGGCGTGCTGCTGGGCGGCGCGCTCATTTCCCTGGTCCTGCTGCTGGCCCGGCGCTTCCGCTCCAGAGCGGTGGGCAGGGGAGAGGCCTTCCTGCTCTCCGCCGCCCTGGTGGTCATCTCCTCCCGGGGGCTGTGGCAGCAGGTCTACTCCTGGGGTGCGGCGCTGGTCAACTATCTGCTGCCCATGCTGGGGCTGCTGATCCTGCTGGGCTGGATGGAGAAGAATCCCAAACGCCCCGCCTCTTTGGCCCGCACCGCTCTGCTGGCCCTGGCCTGCTGCCTGTTTATGGAGACGGTGACCATCTATCTGGCTCTGGCGGCCTTGGCTGTGCTGGTCTGGGCCTGGTTTTTCTGCCGCGACCGGCTGCCGGGAGCCCTTGCTCTGGCTCTGGGCAGCTGGTTGGGAGCGGCCATCATGTTTCTGTCTCCCGGCTACGCCCAGGCGGGTAGCGACACCCGCTCGGTGGGGCTGGAGCTGGCCCGGGACAACCTTCACCGCATTGTCACCGACACCTTTGTTCTCCCTGTTGTGGCCACTGCGCTCATTAGCTTCCTGCTGGTGTGGCTGCTGCGCCGCCAGGGCTGTCCCTGGTGGAAGCTGTGGGGCGGCGTGCTGGGGCTGGTTCATCTGGTCTGCCTCTTCTTTGCCGTGGGCGACCTGTTCCGGACGGAGAGTCTTTACAGCGACGGACAGCTGATCCTGGGCCTTCTGATGGCCGCCGTGTGGCTCATTACTCTGCTCCAGTGGCGGGGCGGAGCGGCCAAAATCCGGATTCTGCTGCTGGCCCTGTCCCTGTGCATCCTCAACGGGCCGCTGCTCTTTGTCTCCCCGGTGGGACCCCGGAACCTGTTTTGCGGCTACGTGGTCCTCATGCTGGTGGCCGGCGAGCTGTACACCTGCGCCCGTACCCAAGGTCTGAAGAGTATGAACTGGCTGCGCTTCCCTCTGGCCGGGGCGTGCGTGCTGCTGGTGGCCCTCTATGCCTGTAATTTTACCGTCTACCATCAGCGCCTGGAATACGCCTGGGAGCAGGTGGAGGCTGGCGCCCAGTCCGTCACCCTGCCCCTGGTTCCCTTCAACGGGTGGGTTACAAATGAGTTTCCCGGCAAGGGAGATATCTCCTACCTGGTCTACCGCCAGAGTCCCTGGGACGTGTCCTTCACCTTCGTCCCCTGGGAGTTGGATGGGTAAGCGTTTGCAAAAAAAGCACAAAAACCGCTCTGGTTTTTGTGCTTTTTTGCACTTTTCCCGGTTTGTTATAAAAAAATTCATCATTTTCCTGGAAAAAAGGTGTTGACGGCATGTGCGTTTGCGTGTATAGTGGCTTTGTAACCAATTTGTAATCATTTCTTTTCCACTCTGTCATTTCTTTCCGGGACAGAGTTGACCGTATGATTTGAGGTAGACTATGCAGGAGATCACCGAATTGAAGACCCCTGCCGCTCAGCCCTCCGAAGCTGCCGGAGCAGAGCGGGAGCGGTGGGAAAATTGGAAAAAGAACGCCAAGGCGTGGTGGAAGACTGCCCGGGAGTGGTCCCGCATCCACGGACGGCGGGCGGCTCACCGCCTGCACAACGTGGTGGCGGGCAACCGGGCCACCGGCCCCATCTCCTTTTTGGCTGGCTCCGCCGCTGTGGGCGTGGCCATGACCTTGCTGGCCCTCTACTCTCCCAGCTATGCCGTCACGGTGAACGGGGAGACGGTGGGCGTGGTGGCCGACGCCTCGGTGGTGGATGAGGCTATTGCCAATGTGGAGTCCACCGGTTCCTCCATTCTGGGCTATGACTACCACGTACAGGGCAACCTGGAGTATGAATTCACCATCTCCCTGCGCTCCGACCTGTCCTCGGAGCAGGATATCCAGAACTACTTTTACACCCAGCTGGACGATCTCAGCGGTGAGCTGCGCAAGTACCAGGTGGTGGTAGACGGCAAGGCGGTGGGCGTGGTCAAGGACCAGGACGCCCTGAACGACCTGCTCCAGAGCTTTAAGGACCAGTACACCACGGAGAACACCACCTCGGTGGAGTTCTTGAACACGGTGGAAATCAAGCCCGTGTACGCCGTGGACTCCATCCTGACCATTGATGAGATGGAGCAGGCCCTGCGGGCCAACAGCAACGGCTCTACCACCTACACCGTGGTGGAGGGCGACACCTTCTACGGCATCGCCTACGCCAACGACATGTCCCTGAGCGACCTGATGGCCCTGAACCCCCAGGCCAATCTGGACCGCCTGATGGTAGGCGATGTGCTCAACGTGAAGGAGCTGACTCCTGTGCTGTCCGTGCAGACGGTGGAGGACGTGACCTACACCGAGGCCATTGAATGTCCCGTGGAGACCCGGGAAGACCCCACCATGTATGTAGGCAACAGCAAGATCATCACCCAGGGTGTGGAGGGTGAGTCCCAAGTGAACGCCACCGTCACCTACGTTAACGGTCAAGAGACCAACCGCGTGGTGAACTCCACCACCGTTCTGCGTGAGGCCACCACCACGGTCAAGGCGGTGGGTACCAAGGAGAAGCCCAAGACGGCCTCCACCGGCAGCTACCAGTGGCCCATCAGCGGCCGCATCACCTCCTACTTCGGCGGGCGGTATATCTTCGGCAGTTACAGCTACCACTCCGGCCTGGACATCTCCTGCTCCTACGGCGCCGCCATCCGCGCTGTGACGGCGGCACGGTCACCTATGCCGGCTACAGGGCTCCTACGGCAATCTGGTCATTATCACCCACGACAACGGTACCAGACCTATTACGCTCACAACTCCTCTCTGCTGGTCTCGGTGGGAGACAAGGTGTACAAGGGACAGCAGATCGCCAAGGCGGGCTCCACCGGACGCTCCACCGGCGTGCACTGTCACTTTGAGGTCCGCGTGAACGGAACCGCTGTGAATCCTCTGTCTTATCTGCCTTAACTTGTTTTTCTTCTTACCCGGCCGCCAAGCTCTGGCGGCCGGGTTTTTTATTTTTTTCTTTTTGGAAACGGAGGAATGTTACTTTCTGCTCGCACAGAAAGTAACCAAAGATGCGCCGGGGCCGCCTCCAATGAGCGCCTTCGCGCAGCGGGCGCTCATTGGAGCCGTCCCCCGGCGATCTTTGGTTCTTTCCATCGCTGGAAAGAACACTTCGCCCTCTCCCGTCCCGCAGGGCGGCATCCCCAGAAGCAAAGCGGAGCTTTGCACAAAGTTCTTTGCCCCGCTTTCTTTCAAGAAAGCGGGGGTGTGGAAAAGTCGGTGGAAAATGTGCACCTTTCACACTTCATACCTTTTTCTTTGACAAAAAATATGTTATACTGCTCTTTACGCTTTACGTGCATTTTACATTTTCTTTGGGAGGGATCTTCTTGGCCCATCTCTATCGTGTCATCCGCTTCCCCAAAGGGAGCGACCCCCGATACCTGGTTTGGCACCATCTGTGGCTCTCTCTGGGGCTCACCGCCCTGGGCGTGCTGCTGGGCTGGCTGACCCTGCCTTTGGCGGCCGCGGCCGACTCGGAGCTATCCAGCCAGGCCTTAATGGACTACTACCTTCAGCAGCCCATGCTGCTGTGGCTGAACCTGCTGGCCCCGGTGCTGCTCATCTGGCTGCTCTACTTTTTGATCGGCCGTTGCTGGGCCGCCTACCTGCTCACCGCCCTGCCGGTGCTGGGCATCGCCCTGGCCAACTTCTACAAGATGCAGCTGCGGGGCGACCCGCTGCTGGCCTCCGATCTCAAGCTGGTCAACGAGGCCGGCGGCATCGTGGGAGGCTACACCCTGGAGATCACACCGCTGATCCAGAACACGCTGCTGTGGGCGGGGCTGGGCCTTTTGCTGGCGCTGATCCTGCTGCCCCGGGGTGTGCGCCGCCTCTCTGTGCGCCTGATGGGCTTTTTCTCCGCAGCGGCCCTCCTTGCCGCCGCCCTGTGGGGCTCCTACTTCAGCAGCCACCTCTACCAGCAGACCACCCCGGGGGAGGAGCTCATCAACCCCTGGTCCGACTCCGAGGTCTACGTCTCCCACGGTGTGCTCTATCCCTTCCTGTATACGGTGCAGACTTTGCTGCCCTCCCAGCCCCAGGGCTACGACGCCCAGGTGGCCCAGACCATTCTGGAAAGCTATGAGGAGAAGGACATTCCCGCCGATCAGAAGGTCAACGTGGTGGGCATCATGCTGGAGGCCTTCTGCGACCTGACCGACTTCTCCGCCCTGGGCGAGGTGGAGGCAGTTCAGGAGGTATACGCCCCTTGGCATGCTCTGGAGGAAGAATCCGTATCCGGCAACCTGCTGACCAACATCTTTGCGGGCGGCACCGTGGACACGGAGTGGTGCTTCCTGACGGGATACAGCAGCTATGACGACTTTACCCAGCCCACCGACTCCTATGTCTGGTACTTCGACCGCCAGGGCTACAACACCCGAGGCAGCCACCCCGGCTACGGCTGGTTCTACAACCGCCAGAACATCAACCAGTACCTGGGCTTCCAGGAGTACTGGTTCAGTGAGAACCACTACGAGGAACTGGTGGACCCGGTGGGTGCTCAGTGGAACTCCGACTATCTGCTGGTGGATGAGATCGTCAAAGACCTTCAGACCCAGCTGGAGGAGGACAACGGCCCGGTCTTCTCCTTCTCCGTGAGCTACCAGAACCACGGTCCCTACGAGTGGACCTACACCGCCAACGAGGCCTATCTGGACCCGGAGGAGACCGGCCTGCCCGAGGAGAGCTGCCACGTCTTCAACAACTACCTTCACGGCGTGAGCATGACCATCTCCGCCCTCACCGGCATGGTCCACGACCTGGAGGAGATGGAGGAGCCTGTGGTTGTGGTCCTTTTCGGCGACCACAAGCCCTGGGGCGGCAACGGCAACTCCGCCTATGAGGGCATCGGAGCCGACTTCTCCATGACCAGCCTGGAGAGCTTCTATGAATACTACTCCACCCCCTACCTCATCTGGGCCAATTCGGCGGCCAAAGAGGTATTGAACAACGATTTTGAGGGGGACGGCGGGGACTTTTCCCCCTGTTTCCTGATGCAGGAGCTCTTTGACCAGTGCGGCTGGACCGGCCCGTCTTATCTCCAGTTTACCCGGGAAGTCCGCCAAGCCACTCCTCTGGTCCACCAGCAGGGCCTCTACCTGACTCCGGATGGACAACTCACCGACACGTTGGAGGAGGAGCAGGAGGAGCTGGTCAACGACCTGTTCTACGTCCAGTACTACCGCCAGCACAAAATCGACCCCACCGGTCAGTCCTGACCGGTCCACAGGAGGCAGACCATGACCCCACTCTATGACGCCATCCGCGCCTATGCCGCACAAAAACCTGCCCGGTTTCACATGCCCGGCCACAAGGGCAGCTTCCTGCCTGTCCCGGAGCTTCAGTCCATCGCTCCGCTGGACGTGACCGAGGTGGAGCCCACCGGCGACCTCTTTTCCGGCGGCGAGCCCTTTGATACGGCCCAGAAGCTGTGGGCGGAGCGGTTCGGCATGGACAACTGCCTGTTTCTTACCGGCGGCTCCACCCTGGGACTCCACGCTGCCCTGGCCCTGTTCTGCCGTCCCGGCGACCAGGTGCTGATCGACCGGGGATGCCACCGGGCGGTGTACAACGCCCTGGCTCTGCTGGACTTGGAGCCTGTCTATCTGCCCCGGCCCTGGAGGGCAGGGGAGGGGATCGCTGGCCCAATTTCCCCCACGGATGTGGAAAACCTGCTGGATTCCCACCCAAATATCAAAACTATCTGTATTGCATCTCCAACTTATTCCGGAGTGTTGTCTGATATCAAGGAACTTTCCCTCATCATTCATGCCCGAGGTGGAAACCTGATCGTGGACGGCGCCCATGGAGCCCACCTGCCCTTTTTAGGCGTGGACGCCTTTTCGGGCTGCGACGCCCTCATCTGCTCCGCCCACAAGACCCTGCCCGCCCTGGGTCAGTCCGCCCTGCTGTTCACCAACGGCGTGGACCCCCGGCGGGTGCGGCAGATGACCTCGGTGTTTGGCAGCTCCAGCCCGTCCTACCCCATGATGATCTCCCTGGACTGTGCCCGGGACTATTTAGACGGAAAAGGGATGGAGGAATACCGCCGGGTGGCCCGGCGCACTGCCGCCCTCCGCGCCGCCTTCCCCAGCTTGCAGGAGGGAGAGCTGCGCTTAGACCCTACCCGGCTGACTCTGACCTCGCCGGATGGGAATGCCCTGGCACAAGCCCTGGAAGGGGAGAACATCTGGCCCGAGATGGCCGACAGCGGCCATGTGGTGCTCATCCTCACCGCCCAGGACAGCGAGGACGACCTTCATCGCCTGGAAGAGGCTCTCCAGCGGCACCGGAACCTGCTGGGCACACCGCCCATCCTGCCCCCGCCGCCGATGCCCAAGCCTGTTCGTTCCCTGCGGGAAGCCCTGTTCGCCCCGGTGGAGCGTCTCCCTCTGGAGAACTGCCTGGGCCGGGTTGCGGCCGGCCAGCTGGCTCCCTATCCCCCCGGCGTGCCGGTGGTGGCTCCCGGCGAGGTGATTGGGGAAAAAGAACTGGCCTATTTGCGGGAAATAGGATATAATAATTCAGATGTCCCCGTTATGTGCCCCTGACATCAAATCGTCAAACTTTTACCGTATGTGAGGAACGCTATGGAACTCTCTGCTCTGGCGGGCAACCGCCGTCTGAAGGCTCAGCTCTCCCAGCAGGAGGGAGGCCGTGGACTGTCCCACGCCTATATCATTTCCGGGCCGGTGGGCTCCGGACGGCACACCCTGGGCGGCCTACTGGCCCAGGCCATGGTGTGTACCGCCCCGGAACACCAGCGCCCCTGCGGACACTGTCCCCAGTGCCGCAAAGCCCAGGGTGGCATCCACCCCGACATCGCCTGGATTGCCGGAGCGGGGGAGGGCAAGCCTATCAATGTGGACCAGGTCCGCGCCCTGCGCTCCGACGCCTATATCCGCCCCAACGAGGGGGAGCGGAAGGTGTACATTCTGGAGGGGGCTGACCGGATGAACGCCAGCGCCCAGAACGCCATGCTCAAGCTGCTGGAGGAGGGACCGGCCTATGCCGCCTTTCTGCTGCTGGCAGAAAATGCGGGCGGCGTGCTGGAGACGGTGCGCTCCCGGTGTGAGACCCTCACCCTGGACCCGGTAGCTCCCGACGAGTGCCTTGCCTGGCTCCAGGCTCGTTTTCCCCAGGCCAGCCGGGATGAGCTTGCCGACGCCGCCAATCGCTGTCAGGGCCTGCTGGGCCGGGCGGTGGAACAGCTGGCCGGCGGGGGAGAACAGGCCCAGGCCCTGAAGGACAAGGCCGACAAGCTGGCCCGTCTGTTGGTGAGTGGTCAGGAGCTGGAGCTGCTGGAGTTTTCTCTCACCTTGGACAAACTGAGCCGGGAGGACACCCAGAGCCTGCTGGATCTCACCGGCGCTGCTCTGGGGGATCAGATCCTCCAGGCACCCGACCGCGCCCGGGCACTGCGGGCGGCTCAGGGCGTGAAAGAAATGCGCCAGGCCGCGGGATTGAACGTAGGCCCCGCCGCCCTGTTTCCCTGGCTCTGTGCCTTACTTTTTTCGAGAAAAAAGTAAGCCCTACTTTTCTTGAAAGAAAAGTAGGCAAAAGAACTTTGTGCGAAGCTGCGCTTCGCCTCTGGGGTTCCGCCCTGCGGGGCGGGGGAGAAACGATGTTACTTTGCCCACGGCGGCAAAGTAACCAAAACGCCGCCGGGGGACGGCTCCGATGAGCGCCTTCGCGCAGCGGGCGCTCATAGTCACCTTTCCCCCGGTCCCCCTGTTTTACGGGGGCGGGTCACTTTGGTTGGTACGTAAGTTCCGGCGGGCAAAGACATGACCATGCTCCCTTCTACTCCCGGGCCTTAGGCCCTACCATTCCTAAATTTTCCGCTTCGGCAGTTCTATCCAACACCGCCTGATGCCTGCCTACCTGTTAGGTGCGGTGGTGGTCGGGCGGACCAGCTGCCACGGTTTTGCCCAGGTAGGCGGTGTCCGTACAGCGCAGAACCTTTTTAATTTCTGCCCATGTAGGCCCCAGTGGGCCGAGGCGAGAAGGAGTACAGATCTTGTCTTAGGGCCGCCGGGAGGGTATAGAAGTTTTTCAGGAGGGCGTCCCCTGTAATTGGGGGTCCAGGGGGGCGACGCCTATGAACACCCGCCTGCGGCGAGGTGTTCATCGAAGGAGTCCCCTTGGCGCATCTTTGGTTACTTTCTGTGCGAGCAGAAAGTAACATCCGTCTCTAAACAATGGAACCCGCCCCGCTGGGCGGAACCCTGCTTTTTAAATTGAGAGATACAACCTATAAGGAGAACAACCATGGTTGAAATTATTTCCGTCCGCTTCAAAAGCGGAGGCAAACAGTACTATTTTAACCCCAACGGCGAGGTCTTCCAGCCCGGCGAAGGGGTGATCGTCGAGACCTCCCGGGGTGTGGAGTACGGCGAATGTACCCAGGGCAACACCCCCATCGATGAGATGGAGCTCACCGCACCTCTGCGCCCGGTGCTGCGCCGGGCCACCGAGGAGGACGAAAAGGTCCGGGAGCGCAACAAGGAGAAGGAGGCCAAGGCCTTCCAGATCTGCCAGGAGAAGATCGCCCAGCACGGTCTGGAGATGAAGCTGGTAGAGGCCGAGTACAGCTTTGAGGGCAACAAGGTACTCTTCTTCTTCACCGCCGAGGGCCGGGTGGACTTCCGCGCCCTGGTAAAGGACCTGGCCAGTGCCATCCATGCCCGCATTGAGCTGCGTCAAATCGGCGTGCGGGACGAGGCCAAGATGCTGGGCGGTCTGGGCATCTGTGGACGGCCCTTCTGCTGCTCTCAGTTCCTGGACGAGTTCCAGCCGGTCTCCATCAAGATGGCCAAGACCCAGAACCTGTCTCTGAATCCCACCAAGATTTCCGGCACCTGCGGGCGGCTGATGTGCTGCCTGAAGTATGAGCAGGACGCCTATGAGGACCTTGTCAAGCACTCTCCCAAGCAGGAGTCCTTTGTAGAGACCCCCGACGGAGCGGGCACCGTGTCCAGCGTCAACCTGCTGCGCCAGACGGTGCAGGTGCGTCTGGACAGCGCTCCGGAGACTCCCAAGTGCTATCAGAACTGCGAGATCTGCATCGTCCGCAACGGCAAGGGCAAGCGCCCCGAGGGCTATATGGAGCCTCCCCTGGAGGAGCTGGCCAAGCTGCGCAAGCCCGTGGAGAAGGAGGAGGTGCCCGATCTGAAGGGCTCCGCGTCTCCTCTGGCCGCCGCCCTGGAGGCGGTGTTCAACGGAGAGACTCCCCAGTACGAGGGCTTTGACACCCCCGCTCCCGCCAAGCCCACCAAGAGCTC
>NZ_JBKVXZ010000060.1:0-23399 GCF_046973065.1 Flintibacter sp.
TATCTTCCCAGGTCAAAAAGCCAATGCCGCCAATGGCAATGAGCAGCGCGATCACAATGGAGATCACAGGATTGCCTGCATAATCCGTCAGGGAAGAAAAGGGGGCTTTGACCCCCATTAAATCAAAGCCTGCATTGCAAAAGGCGGAAATGGAATGAAAGAGCGAATACCACGCGTCCTTTAAAAGTCCAAACTCACGAAAAAACACCGGAAAGAGCAGCACCGCGCCGAATAGCTCCACCGCCAGGGCCGTTTTTAAAATAAACCCAGTCCGCCGTACGATTCCCCCCACGTTTGGCGCCGCAATTGCTTCCTGCATGGTGCTGCGCTGCATCAGTCCGATCTTTCTGCCCGAGAGAATCGCAAACGCACCCGCCACCGTAATGACTCCCACCCCGCCAATCTGGATCAGCAGAATAATGACGGACTGCCCGAAATTGGACCAATAGGTGGCGGTATCATGGATCACCAATCCCGTCACACAAACGGCAGACGTGGAAGTGAACAGCGCATCCAAAAAGGGGGTGCACTCCCCCGTTTTTGTTGATACAGGAAGCATGAGCAGAAAACTTCCCATGAAAATAACCAGCAGAAAGCCAAATATAATAATCCGGAACGGGGACTTATTGTTTTTATGTAAAAGCCGCCACATAAGCCTCCACCTCTTAATACATCTTTATCTCATCTTTATACTCTTATTATCTACACATCGTCTAAAGGAGGTATTAACGTATGAAGGCATATATTAAGACGCCGCCTTTGTCTGGAATATTCGTATTTTGATAAAATCCCTCCCTGTACACGCGTCATAGCAAAACAACGAGGATAAGGTAGAATAAGTTTCGCAAAAACAAAAAGAGACATGGCTTGCAGATCTCTGGTAGAATGAAGTCGCGACACACCATTCGAAAGGAGACAGCAAACCATGTCGGAAAAGATTGTACAGCTAAACGAAGAAGTTATCAAGGGCCAACTCAAGGAACTTGTGCGTGGAAGTGTAGAAGAAACGCTCAACGAGCTGTTGGAGGCCGAAGCAGAGAAGTTGACCCAAGCGGCACGGTACGAGCGTAACGAGCAGCGCCAGGGCTACCGCAGCGGCCACTACAGCCGCAACCTCACCACCACTTCTGGGGATGTAACTCTCAAGGTACCTAAACTCAAAGGGATCTCTTTTGAGACCGCTATTATTGAGCGGTATCGCCGCCGGGAGAGCAGCGTGGAAGAGGCTCTCATTGAGATGTACTTGGCCGGCGTATCCGTCCGGCGTGTAGAGGACATTACCGAGGCCCTCTGGGGCAGCAAGGTTTCTCCCTCCACCATCAGTGAACTGAACAAGAAAGCGTATGTCCACATCGAGGATTGGCGAAACCGCCCTCTGCAGGGCGGACACTATCCGTATGTCTATGTGGATGGGATCTACCTGCGCCGCAACTGGGGTGGAGAGTTTGAAAATGTGGCTATTCTGGTGGCAATCGCGGTCAATGAGGATGGATACCGAGAGGTTTTGGGCGCCGCTGAGGGTATGAAAGAGGACAAAGCCAGCTGGGTCAGCTTCTTCCAGTGGCTGCATGGCCGTGGCTTGGACGGGGTCAAGCTGGTGGTTGGAGACAAGTGCCTTGGCATGCTGGAGGCCGTAGGAGAAGTGTTCCCCGAAGCAAAGTACCAGCGTTGCACCGTCCACTTTTACCGCAACGTGTTCTCTGTAACGCCTCGCTCCAAGGTGAAACTGGTGGCCAAGATGCTCAAAGCGATCCATGCTCAGGAGAGCAAGAAAGCCGCCAGAGAAAAGGCTAAGGCTGTGGTGGAGGAAATCCGTTCCATGAAACTGAAGGAGGCCGCCAAGAAGGTAGAGGATGGTATAGAAGAGACTCTTACCTACTGCGACTTTCCAAGCGAACACTGGACCCGCATCCGCACCAACAATGTCATTGAGAGGCTGAACCGGGAGATCCGCCGCCGCACCCGTGTGGTGGGCAGTTTCCCAGACGGCAACTCTGCCCTTATGCTGGTTTGTGCCCGGCTGCGCCATGTGGCCGGTACCCAGTGGGGCAACAAGAAGTACATGAATATGAATCACCTGGAGGCCGTCCTTGAGGATGCCTCCATTGCTGGCTGACTTCATTTACTCCAGCGACTGCAAACTAATTTGCGAAAAATCCTTGACACTACCCGCTTACATTCTTTTTGCTTTTTTCTCTCAGTTAAAACAGTTAAAATAATCCACAGGTAAAATGATCCACAGGGTTTAAAAACAAAAAATCCTCGAAAACCGAAGTTCTCGAGGATTCTTGGAGCTGCTAGGCAGATTCGAACTGCCGACCTCATCCTTACCAACACAAATTTTTTCATTTTTCTAATCTTTTTGCGTTGTTTATAGGTATTTCCGCTCCAGACAGATTGCTTTCCCACACTTTTGAATCGCAGGATTTCCGATGGTTCCGGCTCCGTCTGTGGCTGGTTGTGTGGTCAGTGTGGCAACTGTAACGCTTAAACTCGCAATGATTGTATTATTGATTTTCCACAGAAATGTTAACTTCTTTTGAGACTCTCAAGGAACAGAAGTCTAAAATCTTTACATTCCTAAAGGAAGTTCAGCCACCTTCTTGCTATCTTTACTTTTTCTTGTGTTCCAGTTTACTAGTTTGAAATTACAAAATCCTTTCAATTGCCTCGCCAGCCATACAGTTTTTCTTTTGCTTGACAGAGCATTTCCATGGCGATTTCCTCTATTTTTAGTACGCCGTTATCAAAGATAAAAATCTGCCCAGATAGCAAGAAATTACGCCGTTCGGTCTAACTTCAGCCACCTCAATACCCTAAGTACTGGCAGCAAGTAATTTCCCGATAATAGTAGTCATCTGCCATCCGAATTGAAATACAAACCAATCTTCACCATATGGTTCTTTTATTTTTATAAGTATCTATGCTACTATTTTCAATGCATTTCGACACAGTTGAATCTATGCCAACGTTTTACAAAAGCATTCTATCCGACGTAACGCTTCAGAAAGATCCTCTTCCGAGCAGGTGTAGGCAATACGGATAAAGCCTTCTCCACACTCTCCAAATGCGCTGCCCGGAATGCACACGACTTTTTGTTCTTCTAACAGGCGATTGCAAAAGTCGACACTGCTCAAGCCAAAACCACTGATATCAGCAAAGGCGTAAAATGCGCCTGTCGGCTGATTGCAGTGTATACCGTTGATCTTAGACAGACCGTTTAGCAAGATATCTCGGCGTCGCGCAAAAATTCGGCATAATTCTTTGCATAATTCCGGATGGTCCAGAGCAATTGTACCAGCATATTGACCAGGAGCATTGGCGCAGGCATTAAAATTTTCCTGACATTTAGTCATTCGGTCAACAATTTCTGCAGGCCCTGCTACATATCCGATTCTCCAGCCTGTCATAGCATATGATTTGGAGAAACTATTAATGATCACCGTTCTCTCCTTCATACCAGGAAACGCCGCAATACAAGGTGCTTCTTCTCCGGCATAGAGCAGCGTATTGTATACGTCATCAGATATGACTAAGAGATCGTGTTTCACTGCTAGTTCTGCAATTTTCTGCATCGTCTCCCGCGTCATGACAGATCCCGTGGGGTTATTCGGAGTATTGATCATCAGTGCCTTCGTACGGGGCGTGATACAGTTTTCGATGGTCTCAGGTTGCATTTCAAAATTGTGTGCCAAATCAGTTGGTACCCGAACCGCTATACCGCCGCAGTAAGAAACTTGTGCCACATAGTTCAGCCATTGCGGATCCTGAATCAGGACCTCATCTCCATCATTGAGCAGTACAAGAAATAACAAACTCAGTGCCCCCATACCGCCGTTGGTAACGATAATTTCCGTGTTTGGGTCATAGTGCAGATCTTTTAGGTAAGTCTTTTCAGCAATTGCTTGTCGGAAGGCAAGCATCCCGGCATTGGGTGTGTAGTGTGTAATACCTTTATCAAGGGCTTCCTTACATGCATCACATATCAGTTTCGGGGTTGGCATATCAGGTTCTCCAATACCTAAACTGATAACATCGGACATTTTATTTGCACGGTCAAACATGGCACGGATTGTTCCTTGTTTAAGACCCTTTGCCTTATTGTTGATCCATTTCACAGTAATGACAGGCTCCTTTCTATCTCTGTACCCGTCCACTTCCGTTGCCATTCATTAGTTTTTTGACATCGGAAACTGTAACACGGTTAAAATCTCCCGGAATACTATATTGAAGGTAAATATGCCTTACATCAAAGGGCTTATCGTATTCATATTGCTGATGAAACAGTATTGCCAACGTTTTATTTTTACTATATGAAAAGTTCGTTTTTGACCTATATTGAGAAGACTTCCTTTCGTTCATCCATAACATCAATACGGTGCCCTATGCTGAACAATTTTCCGGGACTTCTGCCCCGACCTCCTTTCTTGCCTGATTTTGTCAGAGAATGTATTCTATACGAACAGGGGCGTCCTGCTCTTCTCCCAACAGATATCGCATATACACCTGCATAACGACAGACATCTCCTCAACACTGACCCACTCATCAGCAGCATGCATGCCACCGCCTCCAGGTCCGAAACAAACTGCTGGTATTCCACATTCTGCTGTCAGATAGTTGTTGTCGCAGACGCCGTCCGCATATCCCACCTGCAGTGTCTTCCCTGTCACTTGGTAATAGAGTTGACGAATCTTTTGAACATCTGGATGTGTTTCTTCCACTACATAGGGTGGATAGAATGGAACTTCTGTTTCAAAAGTAAATTCCGCATGTAAACCAAGGCATTTCACCTGGTTTCGGAGGTCTTCACAAATTGTTTCAGCTGTCTCGCCTGGAACAATATGTTTGTTGATCAGTGCCGTACAGGTGTCAGGTACCACCAATTGGTACTCTTCTCCGCCACCTTTTACTTGAAGCGTGACATAGGGCTGGCTGTCCATAGTGGAGTGGGAATACAGCGGAAGATTCCGCAAAGAGCCCAGTAAGCGGCCCATCTCCTCAACAGCATTAATCCCCTTCTCCGGCTGTGCAGCATGGGCCGACCGCCCATATGCACGAGCACGGATTAAGAGTTTTCCACATGCGCCAATCTGCATAGTGGCAAATTCCGGCTCTGCGGCAATACAAAAATCTGCTGTTGGGTTTATGCCCATGAAACACCTCATCCCTTTGGAGTATGCCTCTTCATCACATACAAAAACAATTTCCAAAGTACCCGAAAACTGTTGCCTGTGTGCGACAACAGCTGCTGCCACCTGTATAATAATGGCAATGCCGGCTTTCATGTCGTTTGCGCCCCGACCAAAGATTTTACCATCCCGTTCCACAGGCTCAAACGGTTCTGTTGTCCAGCCGTCTCCCGGCGCAACTGTATCCATATGCCCGGTCAGCAGAATCCGTCTCCCCGGAAAGGCTCCGTGGATCCGAGCAATCACATTATACCGCCCCTCCTCAACAAGTTGTTTTTCAACATAGTCCGCACCAATTTGTTTCAGTCGGGAAAAAATATGCTGAGAAATTGCCTCCTCTCCGCCTGTAACAGAGGGGATACGGATCAGCGCCTTCAGTTCTTCCTTTACGTCTTCCAAATCCCAGGTCTGCTGTGTCTGCATCTGGTTCTCTCACCTCGTTCATTCAAATATGGATCTTTTCCCCAATAGCCGGATAGGCCTCTCTGCTCTGAGAAATCCCAAGCGTCCCCAACATCTGGGCGTATTGTACCGCCAGCGGCGCAGGATCAAGAACCGGTACCCCCAGCGCCTCGGACAGACGTTCCCCCATTCCTGCCATTCCAAGGCAGGAAAGGACAACACAATGGGCACCATCCTTTTCCACACACAGCCTGCCTGCTTGGTAAAGTGCATTAAACGTGGCATCCATATCCTCCCTCACATCAGAAACCGGAATCCCGATGCTGCGCACGGAGGCCAGCCGGGTCATATCAAACCCCTTCTCATAGACGGCCTCTGTATCACGCGCAATGCAGGTTGGCAGTACAGTCAGTACAGAAAATCTGTATCCCATATCCAAAGCCACCATTTTGGAGAGCTTTCCTGGCCCGATTACAGGAATCTTCACCAGTTCCCGGGCCGCGGCAACCGCCGGGTCACTGCCGCAGTATATGATAATGGCATCGTACCCGTCTTTTTCCGCCTGGGTCACTTTTCGCAGGATATGAGGCCCCGCCAACACCTCGTCATAGGACGACTCAATGCTCTCCGGACCTCCGTCGATGCAATCCACAGAGATCTCCGTATCGGCAGCTGCATATCCCTTCAGCATGATTTCCCGCTCATCCAGCGTTTTACGGGACATCCCGCTGTTTGGAATGATTACTTTTATTTTCATTGCTGTTCTCCATCTGACTATTTTCCAAGGAACAGTTCCACATACTCGTTGGCAAGCATTACTGCATCTGCTACCCGGTTCCGGTTGCGCAGCATTTTGGTGTAGAGCAGCCGATACTCCAGGGTATCCTTTGAAAGTCCGCTGAGTTTGATCATAGGGTAGAGCAGCGGCAGCGGTTTGGAGAGGATCGTACGGCCATAGCTGTCCTGATCATACTTCTCCGCATTGGTATAAAATGCATTTGTGAGGCTGCGGCTCAGGCGCAGCAGTGTGGCGTTCAGTCTTCTAATCTCCTCTTTGGGCAGGTTTGCGGCGTTGGCACGCTTTTCATTTAGAACAGATACATTTTTCGCCAGCCTGGAGATCGACTTTTCAATTCCGCCCAGTTCAATGATATTTTTGCTCTCCCTGCGGATAAATGCCACTTTCTCCCCGATGTCTTCACAGGTTTTCTGGAAGTCGTAGGGCAGCACCTCTGCGTTTACAAGGCCCCAAATAACCCCGGCATCCACTCGGTTGTCTTTCTCCAGGTTCTGTATATCCATCTTGTCAAGCGTATCTTCACAGGTGTGGTTCCAGTACCCCAGTGTTGCGCCGTTTTGTTCCTGCACCACATCCGGGAGGTAAGAAATTCGCCCGGCAATAGAGGGAACTCCGACCCCGAAAAACGACTGGTCTCCGGTTTTTGCCAGATAGTTCACATCCAAGTCCTCTCCAAGAACTTTTCGAATTATTTGGTCGGCATAATCAGAGAGCTCCCTGGATGCATCCGTGCAGTATTTGGCAGCACCTTTCATTCCCGTAGAATCAATGTTTATGTATCCAATACAGTTCTCCCGGATGTCCTCATAGAAGTAATCCTGGAACCAGGTGGAACCTGCCGCCTCTGCAATCTCATGTCCGTTCCAGTACAAAAAATAGATACTGCGTTTCAGCTTGTCCTTAAATTTGCCAAAGACGCGCGCCATCTCCAACATTGTACCATCGCCAGTCGCATTACAGGTTACACCCGGACACCACGCATCCAGATGGGCACTGACCAGCAAAAATTTTTCTGGCTCCTCCGTCCCACGAAGGATTCCCATGGGCTGCGGGAGGTATTCCCAATGCCGCGTCGCACTGGCCTGAATCTTTACCGTTACACGCTCATTTTTCAGGCACAGTTCTTTTAAATACTCTCCGTCCTTCCGGGTAACACTTACCCCCACGAGCTGCGGAATTGTGGGAAAGCTCTCCGGTGTAGGGTTTCCCCATACCGCCTTCAAACCCCGGTTACAGATCAATTCATGCTCTGTTGTGCCCCAGTTCATGCAAATCATCGCAGCTGCATGGTGCTCGCTGGCGAGCATGGCCTTCTCCGGCGTAGCCGGTGCATAGGACACCTCCACCAGAACCGCTTTACCCGCCACGTCCTTTCCAGCATAATCCTCCTCCCCGCCGGAGCCGAGGTAGACCACCTCAAACTCCTGTCCCTCGGGCGGGGTGGAGTTGATGTGGCAACAGGGCAGGCTGGCAAGTTTTTTCTCCACAGGGCAGGTCACCACAACTTCAGAACTGCCCGGATGGCTGTTATATGCCTCAAATTCCAGCAGATTGGTCTCCAATCCATATTCATCCATTTTCTTGCAGATATATTCTGCCGCCCGGCGGTCCTGCCCCTTTCCGGAAATCCGGTTGGGGGTATTTTCGGTCAGCCACTCGATGTGCGCCACCGATTGCTTTACATCCAATGTCTGAAGAATCTCATCAAGTAAGGTTTTCACTGCAATCCATCTCCTGTTTTTTATTTTCCGCCCAAATAGGACTGAATAATACTTTCATCGGCGGCCAGTTCCTTCCCGCTGCCCCGTTTCACAATCCGGCCCTGTTCCAAAACACAGGCTCTGTCCGCAATTGCAAGTGCCTTTTTGGCATTTTGCTCCACCAGCAGAACAGACACTCCTTTCCGGTTGATCTCCTGAATGATTCGAATAATGTCATTAACGATCAACGGCGCCAAACCAAGGGAGGGTTCATCCAGCATGATAATCTCCGGATTGGCCATGAGCCCTCTTGCAATGGCTAGCATCTGCTGTTCGCCTCCCGAGAGTGTTCCAGCCCGTTGTCTTCTGCGCTCCTTCAGTTTGGGAAACATAGAGAAGGCGCGCTCCTTTCCCTCAGCACTGCTACTAACGGTATACGCCCCGATCTCCAGGTTCTCTTCAATGGTAAGTCCAGGGAAAATCCATCTGCCCTCAGGCACCAGTACCATTCTCCGTTTTACAACTTCATGTGCCCGGGGCGGCAAAACCTCCCCATTTAACGCCACATGACCGTTGGAAGGACGGAGAACGCCTGCAATACACTTCATCAGCGTTGATTTTCCCGCACCGTTGGCCCCGATAATTGCCATAATCTCCCCTGGCTGCAGCTCAAATGAGACATCACGCAGGGCTTGTATCTTTTTGTAGGAGTAGCTGAGATGATCCACCTTTAGCACAATCTATTCACCTCCCAGGTATGCCTCAATCACCGCCGGATTGTGTTGAATTTCCTCAGGTTTCCCCTCCGCCAATTTGCTTCCGAAATTGAAAACCGTAATCTGATCACAGCTGTCCATAATCACGTCCATATGATGGTCAATTACAATAATGGTCACGTCATAGGCCGCCCGGATGGATTTGATTACAGAGGAAAGTTTTGCCGACTCCTCCTCATTCATTCCGGCTGCCGGCTCGTCCAGAAGCAGCAGCGTCGGTTCTGTCACTATTGCCCGGGCAATTTCCAGGCGGCGCTGCTGTCCATAGGGGAGATTTCCAGCCACCTGGTTCCGCAGCTCCCACAGCCCCAGTTCCTGTAGAATCTCTTTGGAAAAGGCTGCAATTTCTTTCTCTTCTCTTCGAAACTTTCCTGTTCGGAAAATTCCGTCCAGGAGGGAATAGGAGAGATGTTTCTGACAGGAGGTAATGATATTGTCGTATACGCTCAGTTCTCCAAACAAGCGGATATTCTGGAATGTCCGGGCCACACCCATTGCCGCTGTCTCATGGGTCTTCTTTCCAACCAGGGATGCCTCGTTTAACATCAGGTTTCCTTCTGTTGGGTGATAAATCCCGGTAATCAAGTTAAACATGGTGGTCTTTCCCGCTCCATTGGGCCCGATGATTCCATGGATCTCCCCAGGGGCAACAGAAAAACTGATATCGTTCAAGGCAACAATTCCCTCAAACCGCTTTGTCACATGTTCCACCGTCAGTTTTGCTGCTTTACTCATCCTGACCACCTCCGTCCGCCTTCCCATCCCGTTTTCTCTGCATCAACCGTTTGATACGGCGCAGCAGACCGTATATCGTAAACTCTTTATTCCCCATCAATCCGGATGGTTTGAAGACGACAACCGCAACTACAAGCACGCCATAGGCAACCATTCTCCACTCCTCTACAGAGGGAATCCGCAAATATTCCGGTAACGGGATCAGGATAATCCCTGCTAAAATTGTACCAGTTAAACTGCCTGTACCACCCAGGATCACCGTCATAGTCAGTTCATTTGACTTAGCCATTGTGAACATTGTGGGATATAGATACCCCATATATCCCGCCAACAGGCCACCAGCCAGACCGCAGAGGGCACAGCTGATAAGAAATGCCAGCATTTTATAATTCGTGGTGTTGACCCCAATGGATTTTGCCGCAAGCTCTTCTTCCCGTACCGCCACGCAGTTTCTTCCTTGCTTAGAATGCAAAAAATTAGCAAGCCCTACTACTATCACGACCAGGAGAACCAATACCAGGGGAAAAGAAGTCCCCTTTTCAATATCTGTCAGTCCTCTGGAACCACCTGTTATCGTGGGCATATTTTCAATCAGAAGTTTTGTACATTCTCCAATGGCAAGTGTTGCAATTACAAAGTAGTCTCCACTCAGGCGCAAGGTCGCCTTCCCAATCAGCGCACCTACCAGCATAGCTGCAAAGATTCCTGCCAATAATCCTATTAAAAATGGTACCTGCAGACTTTTCACCACAATTGCAGTCACATAAGCTCCAATGGCCATAAAGCCTGCATGTCCAAGCGAAAACAGTCCCGTGAACCCAACCAGGATGGAAACACCCAATGTTGCAATCAAATAAATTCCCGTCAGCGTTGCAACGCCAATCCAATACGATGCCATGCCACTCCCCCCTTATGCTTTATCTTCCGAGCTCTTCCCCAGCAGTCCAGCAGGCCGAATGAGGAGAACAGCGACCAACAGCGCATAGGCAAACAGATTCCGAAGTGAGGATGAAACATAGGCGGACACCAGAGTCTCCAATATCCCCAGCAGCATGGCACCGAGCATTGCCCCCGGCAAGCTACCCAAACCTCCAAATACCGCACTGATAAACGCCTTTGTGGTCAGATTTCCCAGAGTCGGATAGGCTGTGTATTTCAGCCCCAGAAAAACACCTGACATTCCAGCCAATCCACCGGCCAGAACAAAGACAAAAAGAATCAGCTTTCGTACATTGATTCCCATGATAGATGCTGTTGTAAGATCAAACGCGGCTCCTCGAATGGCAAGCCCCACTTTTGTCTTCTGAATCAGCAGCTGCACCAGCAGAAGAGCGCATCCACTGGCCAGCAGAATAATCAAATCCACCAAGCCGATACTTGCTCCAAAGATGGAAATCGGAGCGGAAGAAAATTCCGTTGTATAGGCATGAAAGCGGCCGTCCAGCAAAACAACAATCAGGTTTTCTCCGATGATGGAAATACCAAGTCCTGCAATCAGCAGATAGATGCGTTTCGCTCCTTTGTCCAGCAGGGGCTGATATGTCACTCGCTCAATGACAGCCCCCAACAGTGCACCCAAAAGGATTGCGCAGACCCCTGCCACCAAAATATTGTCCGCTACCAAACTGAGGTAAAAGTAACCCGCATATGCGCCAATCAGTACCGATGCGCTGTGTGCAAAATTTGTAAAATTGAGCAAGCTGTAAATCAGTGAATATCCGACCGCCATCAGTGCATAAATACTGCCGATGGACAACCCGGTTATCAACTGTTGAAAAAACACACCGTCCGCCTCCTTTGTCATCGCTTTATCGGTCTAGCATAGATTGAACCTACCGACAATACTAGCGTTCTATCCTGGCAGGTTCACCAGTCTGCCTACCGCTCTTCTTATCAGCAGGTCCAATCGTTCCGTTATATCATGCGTTTCATATTATGCTTGTCAAAGTTAGTCATAGGAAATCTCATATGTGTCAATCGCTTCAAATGCAGATTCGCCCACTTGGAAAATAATAGCATCGCGAACCACCTTGTGATCTTCACGGATAGAAATATCGCAGGTCAAGCCCTCGACGTGGTCAACTGTTTCCAAGGCGTCGCGAATTGCAGCAGAATCCGTGCTGCCTGCCCGCTCTACCGAATCCTTAATTACAGCAAACGCATCATATGCAAAGTATGCATTTTGACCCGCCGCATCACAAGGCTCCCCGAACGTATCCTGATAGGTTGCCTTGAACTCATCCAAATCGCTGTCGTTTCCATCAACAGTACAGACAAAATACGATCCGGTAATTGCTTCTCCGGCCAGGGAGAAAATGTCCTCCGCCATCCAGCAGTCCGGCCCCATAAACAGTTCTTCCATCCCCAGGTCACGGGCCTGTGTTGTAGCCAATGCAAGTTCTTTATAGGTCATAGGCAGAAACAGCACCTCCGGTGCACTCTGATGCAGTGCAGCCAGCTGGGCTCTGAAATCTACATCGCCGGTTGTGTAGGACTCAATATCAGTAATCGAACCCCCGCGCTCCTCAAACGCCTTCTGAAAGTTTGTGGTAATTCCCGTAGAATAGTCCGAACTGATTTCCTGCAAAATCCCAACACTGCGGATCCCTAAAACGTCATAGGCATATTGAGCCATAACTGTCCCGAGTGCAGGGTCTGCCAGGCATACCCGGAATGTCCACTCGCGGACATTCCCATTATCATCCTCGGTCACCTTTGAGTTCGTGGCACAGGTTGCAACACAGGGCACCTTATACTCCTCACAAACCCCGGCCAGGGCCAGTGTTGTTCCAGATGCATTACATCCAATAATGACATCCGCACCGCCTGCCTCGATTGCTTTCTTTGCTGCGTTACTGGTTTCAACGTTATCGTTTCGATTGTCGTATGTGTCCAACACAACGTTATACCCCGCAATACCTCCTGCAGCATTGATCTCCTCTACCAACATCTCCAGCGTATTCTTTTCCGGTGTTCCCCAAGCTGCTGCCTCCCCGGTAAGAGGTCCGATATACGCAATCCGTAGCTCATTGTCGTTTCCTGCCGTATCTCCTTTCTTTTCACCGCACCCAGCCAATGCAAACACCAAGCATAGACTTAACAGGGCCGCTATGGTCTTTCGTATACTTCTCATACCTTTTCCTCCAGTTCTGCATCTTTTCTATTTCTCATTGTGAAACATTGTTTCACTTTATGTTTTTATCTTACTATTCACTTTTTTATCTGTCAATAATAAATCTTTTAATCCAAAATAATTTGGTTATAATGTCCAAAGCGAGCCGTGATTATTCTATATGATAAAACATATTTGATTTTCATTTTATTATGTGATATACTACATTAAAATAACTTCATCGTGCAGAGGTGAGCGATTATGTCAGAAGAGTCCAAAACAGTTGCCGTATTAGAAAAGTCCATTCAAGTTTTGGAATACCTGGCCCTGCACCCGGGCGGGATCCCTCTCAACGAAATCGCATCTGGCGTCTCCCTCAACAAAAGCACTGTGTATCGGATTTTACATACCTTGCGGTTGAAGGGGTATGTCTCGCAGGATTCTATCAACAACAATTATTCCTTAGGCGGGCGGCTGCTTATCTATTTGCCATTTCTCTCACAGATTGACATTTCTTCTGTTGCGCTGCCCTACATGCGGGATTTTTCTGACCAATACGGGGTCTCCACAAGTCTTGCGCTGTATGACAGCGAACAATCATTAACCGTTGATTGTTATACGCCAAATACCCCCTCATCTATCCGCGTAGCACCGGAAATCGGTCATCGGGCGGAATTATATTGTTGTGCATCAGGGAAAGCATTTTTATCTTGTTTTTCTGAAAAAGAATTATCAGCATACTTATCCAGCCATAAGTTTATTCCCCAAACTGCTCATACTCTTGTCAACCCACAGGCTTTAAAAGATGATATCTCATTAGCAAGGAACCGAGGATATTCTGTTGAATACAGAGAGAACGAAGACCAAATTCTCTCCATTGCTGCACCAATCCGAAGTGCCCAAACTTCCCTATTTGCAGCAATTACCATGATGACTTTGGTTCAACTTATTCACGAACAGGATATTCCTAAATTAGGTGAAGAACTTAAAATAATCTCTCATAAAATTTCTATAGATTTGGGAGCAAGCCACTAAAAAGGCGTCGCTTTTCGAGTGATTTTGAAAGGTGGCGCCTTTTTTAGTGGCATAGCCCGGGCCACAGAGACCCCCACCAGCAGATCCGGCAGGCGGATGTACTGCACTGCGGCTGGCAGCTATGCCAAGGGCGCAGGCCAAGTAAGTCTTTCCTGCGCCGGTGGCCCCCAGAACGATGACATTGTGTGTTTCCCGGGGGTAGGTGCAGGAGGCCAGGCGCAGGATCTGCTCCCAGTTCAGCTTTTGTTCCGGATGGTACTCAATGCTCTCGACACATGTGGCAGGGTCAGCGTAACCAGCATTACGGAGGAGGCGAGTAGACGATTACTTTTCCGGGCGCTCCACTCCACATCTACTAGCATGGCAAAGCGGTCCTCAAAGGCCACCGGCCGGAACTGCACATCCTCCAGTTGGGCGGAGAAGGTTTCCGCCATGACACTCAGGCGCATTTCATGCAATTTCCGTACCGTTTCATTGCTCAGCATGGTCTTTCCTCCCTCTTGTAGTAGCTGGCGTCCCTGGTAAACTTATGAGGTTTGGGCTCTTTCGGCCTGACCGGAACATCCTTATCCGGCAGTTTGTCCTGCCCAGATTTCAGAATGGACTGGATGCTTTTTAGGCTGGGGGAAGAAGTGTAAGGGAGGACTTTCTGACAGGCGCTCTCCAGATGATGTGAGGAATGGCGGTCTGCCAGTTTCAGCAGGGCCATACAGGACTTGTTTTTCTGCTGCTCCAATTTGTGGGCAGAGAGGAAAAGGCGTACCACAGCAGTGGTGTGCTGGCTGATCTGCTCTGCCCAGTGGACGAAACGCTCACCGTCCACTGCAGGTAGGTCTGGTGGTCCGGCGGCATATGGTTCTCCACCGTGTTGTACTGGATTGGACAGCCATGGAGACGCAGGTAAGAGGCGATCTGGATACCGGCGAAAAAGATCTCTACTGTAGTCCGGGTACGGCGCACATCCACCTACTGCTCGATGTACTCATACGGCACGGAATAATTTATGCGCTCCACATTAATATGGTAGTTATATTGGACGGTAGCCACTTTCCAGGCTGCCAACTCAAATGGTGCAGCCGGAAGAGGCGGCAGGAACTGTTTCTCCTCGGTAAAACAAGCTGCCCGGCTGCCATTCTATTTCTGGAAAGGCTTGTGGTTAGAGGTTTCCAGTTTCTCATGGATTGTTTCATTCAGTTCCACAAGGGACAGAAATTGGCGGTTACGCAGGGCCTCCAGAATCCAGGTAGAGACCACGCCAACGAACCCTTCCACAAAAGCCTTGTCCTTGGGACTGAGAGGATAGGACGGAAGAATGGCGGTGTTGTAGTGCTCCGACATCTCCTGGTAGGATTTGTTAAGCACAGTCTCTGTACGGGAGTTCTTGACAATACCGATCTTGAGGTTGTCCAGCGTGAAGATGCAGGTGACGCCGCTCTTCTACATCTCTCGGTGTGCCCGGCATCTTGTAGACAGGGTTCTTTCGCTCGGTTGGAAATAGCCACTGGGACACTTTCTGCTGCGGCATGGACTGCGCTTACTGCCAGCCAAGTTGCTGTTCCCGAGCACGGACTAATGTGCCGTGACCGTGTTGCGGCCGCAGCCAGCAGCATCTGCGATTTCCCGATTTGTGGGTCCCAGATTTTTGAGCCGAAAGATCTCTTTGTGATTGTCCATGGCAAGACCCCTTAAAATGAATTTACATCTGGCTATGCTGAATCCATTTTAGGGTCCATCCTGTCAACGCACCATGGTTGCGGTGACTATGCATCATTTCAGTGGCCTGGCTGCACCATTCGTGCGGTCTAAGGGCACCGTTTCAGACGGCGTATTCACCGATGAGGTGTTGACGGTTCCCGTTGTCATTGTACCTACCGGAATATGCAGAATTATATTATAGCCTGATTGAAAAATGCCATAAATTAAAGTTAGCCGGAATCATTTGAAAAAGGTAGATTTAGTCATTCATAGGCATACAAAAGCCGGAACAATCTGCCGCCCGGTTTCTGGGGGCTGATTCCGGCTGTCCTCCTTTTTTCATTATTTTTTGGTGATTGTCCGCTTTGTACGCCGATGGCCCAAAAAGGGCGGTTGAGGCGGATAGATACGATCACTCCTTTCACAGCGGAACAGATTTAAGCGCCCTCTACGTCTACTTCGTACACATCGTAGACCTCGTTGGGCTTGAGCTTGAGCCGAGTGGACAGGAACGCCTCGATGTCAAAGGCGTTCTTGGGGTCCGCGTCGGCAGTGTATGGGTAATTGGGGTGCTTGGTGATGTCGTACTTGTCCGAGAGGAAAGGCCGTACACCACGCAGCTGGAGAATGCACTTTCCGCCGTCCATGACAGCCAGTTCATCCTGGCTCATAAGCTCTTTGCCGAGCTTCTGGTAGTTGAGCGAGTGGGAGGTTTCCCGCCCACGATTCTCGCCGGTGTTGTAGGTGTCGATGGTCTCCTTGCCCAGCACGGCGGCCAGCTCCTTGAGGGTAGTCGGCTCCTTGCCGCCCAGGAAGATGGAGGTATCCATGTTGCCGATGATGGTATCGGCGTTGTCCTTGTAGATGGCCTTGAGCTGGGACTGTGCTTGCAACACCAGGCAGGCAGAGATCTCGCGGCTGCGGATGGTGGCGACCAGCTTTTCCAGCCGGGGAATCTGGCCGATGTTGGCGCACTCGTCAATGAGACACCGCACATGGACCGGCAGCCGCCCGCCGTACACATCGTCCGCTTTTTCACAGAGCAGGTTGAACAGCTGGGTGTAGCACATGGAGATCAGGAAGTTAAAGCTATCGTCCGTGTCGCTCATAATGAGAAACAATGCAGTCCGGCGATCTCCCAGTGTATCCAGTTCCAGCTCATCGTAGGAAGTGACCTCCCGCAGCTCGGCAATGTCAAATACAGCAAGGCGCGCACCGCAGGAAATCAAGATACTCTTGGCGGTCTTACCGGCGGCCAGCTTGTACTTCTTGTACTGCCGGACCGCAAAATGATTTGGCTTCTCAGCCTCCAGCGCGTCAAACATCAGGTCTACGGGATTCTTGAACTCCTCGTCATCCTCCCGGACCTCCATCGCGTTGATGAACTCGATAAGGGTGGAGAAATTCTGTTCCTCCACCGGAGCCTCGTAGTGGATATACCCGATGAGGGCGCAGTACAAAAGCGTTTCCGCCTTGACCCAGAAATCGTCCCCGGCCTTGCCCTCGCCCTTGGTGTTGGCAATCAGCGTTGTGACCAGCTTCAAGATGTCCTTTTCGGAGTGGATGTAAGCAAAGGGGTTATAGTGCATGGACTTCTTGAAGTTGATGGTATTGAGGACTTTGATCCGGTAAGGCTCATAGATGACCTTGCCGCGCTTATCCTTCATGGGCTTGCCGTCCTTGCCCAGCTTGGGTGTACCGCGCTGGAGCATTTTACCGCACTCCACCAGGATGGTGCCTTTGGGGTCTGTCACCACATAAGAGCTGTGCATCTGCATCAGGTTCGGCTTCAGCCAGAACCGGGTCTTGCCGGAACCGGAGCCGCCGATCACCAGAACATTTTTGTTTCTGGCGGTCTTGGGGTCTTTCGGGCGGCTGTTCATGGTCAGGCTCTCGGTTTTCGTCAGAATCACATTGTTCTGGAACACCGGGTCGATGTAGGGCGCGATGTCCTCATGGGTTCCCCAGCGGGCGGAGCCGTACTCCATACCGTGCCGGTACTTCTTGGCGTTCTTGCTCTTGAGATAGACCGCAAGCCGCAGGCCACCACCGCAGCACAGACCCACCAGCAGGTCCAGAGGGTGCAAGCTGGGCCACCAGCTGGCCAGTGCCACCGGCAGCGCGGAGAAGAACGAGAGCATTTTTGCCGAAGCGTCCGCACCCACGGCCATCCGCCATCCTTCACCGAAGTTGGTGGCGAACAGTCCCATCAGGATATACGGCATATTCAGCAAAAGGAGCTTTTTGATGTCAAGCTGCTTTTTCATCGTTCCAGCTCCTTCCGCTTGTTCCGGTCCACGACGGCGTGTTTCACCAGCTCTTTGAGCTGGCTCAGCTTTGCCAGCACGGACGGACGCTCTGTTTTCTGCGCCTTTCTGACCTTCTTGCCGGTGTACTCGGTAAAGGCAGCGGTCAGGGCATCCGCATCCCGGCCTTTGAAAAAGATCAGGTACTTGGGCGGGGAGCTGCTGCGGTCCTTCTTCACCGCATAGTCAACGCCGTATTTCCGGGCGATCTTCTCAAACTCCTTGATGGAGGGGTCGGTGATCTCGATGTTGGAAACGCCCTGATTCTGGCCGATCAGCTGTTTCACCGTCTGCTTGCCCTGGGGCTTCACAGGCGCGTCCCGGATTCTCTGCTTTCGCAGCTTCTTTTCCTTGCGGTGGGCAAGATATTTGCAAATGGCAGCCTTAAACAGACGCCCGGTGAACTTTGTGCCGCTGACTACCAGCATCAAAGTTCTGTTTTCTACTTCTTCCTGCATAGGTCATCGCCTCCTTTCCGCGGATTTTGCAGGGGTGGCGTTTAATACTAAGGCGGGACCACCAGCCGCCGCAGTAGATATTTCACGGTTGGAATCTCCTTTCAGCGCAGCTGGTCGGAACGGTCATAGTATAGATGCCCCTGGCGCACCTTGGCATGACTGAGAATCTTGATATGGCCCTTTTCCTGGCTCTCCAGGCTTTTCTGGTATCCGGCCTCCGTCAGAAACAGGCGGGTCCGTTTGCCTTTCCAGCCCACCGGGGACTCGTGGGTCAGTACATCGAAGATAATCATGTGCCGGGTGTCCTCGGCAAACCGCTGCAAATCCATGTACTCATGGCCGTGGTAGTTCTGCGCCCCGGCCTTGAGCCGCATTTCATCCATCAGCTGCCCCACGGTCTTACGCTCAGGCATGGCGCGCACCTCCTTTCCCGCGTCCCTGGCCCTTCACGGTCAGGATACCGTCCAGGGTGGTAGCGGTGATCCGCAGGCGCTCAGCGGTGGCGATGTCATTCTTCACGGTCTCGTCGATGCCGTGGCCGCAGACCACCAGCACATGGGACCGGCGCAGATAGTCTCGCGCCATATCCAGCCCGTCCTTGTGTTCCTGGGGAATCTCGTCCTTGAGGAAGGTGGACAAGAACAGAACCGGGCAGATGGGCGAATACCCGGCGTCGTACACCTGGCGGCAGTAGGCCGCAGCGTTCTCGGCGTTCTCATACTGGTTGTTGCTCCAGGGAGCCGTAATGTAGGCAAGAGGTCGTTTCATGGCAAAATCCTTTCTCCCGGTGTTTTCGGGCAGCAGAAAAGCGGCTGCTTACCAGCCGCCTGCGTACATATCGTGGTTAACTTGTGCGGTGTAGTGGTTGCTGATCGTGGTCGGCGCATTAAACAGCACCGCAAGCAGATACTGCTTCATGTTGCGGATTTCGGTGGTATTGTTCCGCAGGCATTCCATGACAAACTCGATGTGGGAGCAGTCCAGCTTCAAAAAACGGGAGCGGACCACCTCATGGGGGAAGTCGCTGCCAGCGATCCGGGTGGTTTTCCGCTTGGCGCAGACGGTCTCCACCATCAGCTCCACAATCTCGTCCAGGTCCTCCCGGTAGGTGGTAAACTCCCGGCACAGGTGGTCATACTCGATGTTCTCCAGAATCAAATCCCGATAATTTTCCATCTCTGAGACAGACATCGCATCCCTTCCTTTCCGTTCCGGCAGCTGTGCTGCCGCTGGCTCCCGGAAGGGAATGGAATCGGTACTTGCTCCCTGAGTAATTGATTTTTGAGTATTTGATTTCTCTATATTTAATTCTGCGGGCTTTTCCGTATCCGGTTTATCCAGATACGGGTTTTCCGTATCTGGTGAAGCCGTATCTGGTGCATCCGTATCCGGCTGGGGCGTATCCGGCTGTCGGGGCTGGGGCTGCTCATATATGACATACTCGGTGTCGCTGATCCGACCCTGCCGGTCCCGCAGCTGGTGGCGCACGATGTAACCGGCAGTTTCCAGCTCCCGCAGCGCATTCCCGATGGCGTCCACGCCCTCCTTGCAGATTTTTGCAAGGCCACGGGTGGTATAGTTCCAGTCATCCGGCAGGGACAGCATCATGGAAAGTAACCCTTTTGCCTTCAGGGACAATTCATGGTTCCGCAGGTGATGATTGCTCATAACCGTATAGTCGCGGGTTCTTTCAATCCGAAAGACCGCCATTGACTTCACTCCTTTCTGTTCTCAGGGCATGAAAAAAGCCACAATCTTTCGTAAAAAAGACTGTGGCGTTCAGCTGTTCTTGGTTTTCGTGTTCTTCCGGGGCCGGTAGGGACGCTTGGGCAGCGGCGGTTGGTCGAACAACGAATCATGCCCCGAAAACGGGAGGGTCTGCAAAACCCGGTCAATGTCGGTGGATTCCATGTCATACAGAGACTGGCAGTTTTCCCGGATACGGCCCATCGCGTCGGACAGTGTAAAGGGCAGCTTGTCCGGCTGGGGGTGGCCCAAGCTGATAGTAAGGCTGCCTTGCGGGTCCCCGTCGATCAGCAGCACTTTCTTTCCAGCCTGCGCCAGCCCAATCCCCAGGTTCGCGCAGGTGGTTGTCTTGCCAACGCCGCCTTTCTGGTTCGCGATGGCGATAATTTGCGTGTTCAATGACTTCACCTCATTTCTGATTGGTGTTGTCATGTGCCTGCACAGTAGTCCTGGAAATGACAAAAGCCGCCACTCGAAACAAGTGACGGCTTCGCCTAAATCCAATATTCTACTGTGCTTGAAATCAAAAGGCTTTGAGTTCCTTTCTGCTATTCATTTGTCGTTAATGAAACACCCCCTATAATTCGACTTGTTTCAGTATGATTTTTCGGTTTGGAAAAGGATGAAAAAACCAGACTGAAAACCTCAAAACCCTTGATTCTACGGGGCTTTTCCGGTTTGTCGTAATTATACCGTAAGGGCACACCTTCGCCACCCACGCACTGGCCAATGGCGTGGATGCCAAAACGCTGTCCGGTATCCTGGGCCATACAAAGGCCAGCTTCACCGTGGACACCTACACCCACACTACAAGCGATATGCATCGGAAAGCCGCGGAGATCGTGGGCGGCTTCCTGACCGACTATCTAGGAGAGGAGATGGCCCCATGGCAAAGCGCGGAAAACGCGGAGACGGCAGCGTCCACCTGAGGAAGGACGGGCGCTGGGAGGGCCGATATGTGGTCGGCCGCGATGAAAAGGGCTTCCCAATCACCAAGAACGTTTTGGCAAAAACCAAAGCGGAGTGTGTGGCAAAGCTGGATCAGCTGCGGGAAAGTCTCCAGGAGCCTGTGCCCGATCAGCCAAAGCCAGGGATTCTGCTTGGTGACTGGTTGAATGTCTGGTACCAGGGATATAAGAAAGTGAATCTCCGTCCCAACACCCAAATGTCCTACGAGCGCCGGATCTATCAGCATATCATCCCTGCTCTCGGAGACATCCGGCTGGACAAACTGACCACAGGGGATATCCAGAAGTTCTATGCAAACCTCAAAACAGGCGGCAGACTGCTGCGGACCGAACTCTACGGCGAAGGTTTGTCCGACCAGACCGTTCGGGGCATCCATACCACCCTCCACGCAGCGTTGAACAAAGCAGTAGAAGAAAAGCTGATTTTCCGCAATCCCTCCGATGGGTGCAAACTGCCATCTGCAAACCCCAGAGAAATGCAAGTGCTGACGCCGGAGGAAATCCAGCGACTGCTGATTCAGGCCAGGGAGGATGGCTGCTACGAACTGCTTCTGCTGGAACTGTCCACGGGCCTTCGCCGTGGTGAGATCTGCGCGCTGAAATGGGAGGACCTGAACTTCAAAACAGGAGCTCTGAAGATAGAGCGGCAGGTGCATCGGGTCAAGGGAGAACTGGTGGTATCGCAGCCTAAGACGAAAGCCTCCAACCGGAGTGTCGCCCTCCCCGCCCCGGTTCTGGCCGTCCTCAAGAGCTATAAGAAAGCCGTTCCTTCTCAATGGATGTTTCCTTCACCAGTAAAAGAGAACTCCCCACAAGATCCGGCAGCAGTACGAAAAAAGCTGTCCGCCGTCTTGGAGCGAGCAGACTGTAAGCACATTCGATTTCATGACCTACGCCACACCTTCGCCACCGCCTCCCTGGAGCACGGCATGGATGTAAAAACACTCTCCACCATCATCGGTCATGTCTCCAGCAGCACCACCCTGAACATTTACACCCATGTGACAGACGAGATGCAGCGGACCGCGGCTGCAAAGATTGACCTGGGGATTGGGAAACAGCCTCCCAAGGCAGAAACGGAAGTTGCTCCCCGAAAACCTGCTCCCAGTACCTTTCAGCCACACAAAGGGAAGCGGCGCAAACCCGGCACCGGCTGCCTGAGCCAGATCAACGATCACCTCTGGGAAGGACGTTACTCCCCCATCTGGCCGGACGGCAAAAAGCACGCCCGCAATGTCTATGCAAAGACCAGAAAAGAATGCGAGCAACTGTTAGCTGAACTCATTGAGCAGATGAAGGCGGAGATCGCCGCGGAAAAAGAGCGGCTGCGGCAGGCTGAAACGACAGGCTGAAAAAGCAGCGGGCCTCCGGAGGCAAAGCACCTTCGGAGGCCCATGTTTCTCTGTCTGTGGCTGGTTGTGTGGTCAAATAAAAAAGCAAAAGCTCAAACATCATAAAAAAGTCAGAAAAGCAAAAGAAAAACCACTTAAACCCGAAGATTTAAGTGGTTTTCTTGGAGCTGCTAGGCAGATTCGAACTGCCGACCTCATCCTTACCAAGGATGCGCTCTACCGACTGAGCTATAGCAGCATGGCTGTTCCCAAATAGGAACTATTTTGAACAGGCCAAACCTGGGATTTCCAAAGCGTCCCGGATATTTCCGGAGGCTATTCAAACAGCTCTCTGGCTGGAACTTTAAAAATGGCGACGCGGAAGGGACTTGAACCCTCGACCTCCGGCGTGACAGGCCGGCGTTCTAACCAACTGAACTACCGCGCCATCTTTCTATCAAAAGACAGCGGTCGCTGTAATTTGTCATGGCAGGGGCAGAAGGATTCGAACCCTCGGCACTCGGTTTTGGAGACCGATGCTCTACCAGCTGAGCTATACCCCTAAATGGTGGGCCTTCACGGGCTCGAACCGTGGACCGGCCGGTTATGAGCCGGCTGCTCTAACCAACTGAGCTAAAGGCCCATACCGTTCCACAGCGTTTAAAAAGTAGGCTTGCCGTCACAGCAACTGTGGCGGCAAGCCACATTCTGGCTCCCCCTGTTGGACTCGAACCAACGACCCTGCGGTTAACAGCCGCATGCTCTACCGACTGAGCTAAGGAGGCAAATAAGGGTCCGGTCCGGTTGGACCGAACCCTTTATGTTGGCGTTACCTATCTTCCCGGCCCGTCTCCAGGCAAGTATTTTCGGCAGAAGCGAGCTTAACTTCCGTGTTCGGAATGGGAACGGGTGGACCCTCGCCCTAATCAACACCAACTACTTTCCTTCGAAAAAGAAAGTAAGCAAAGAAAACTTCCGAAGAGTTTTTCTCTCCTTACCGTCTTTTTCAACGATAAGTATTATATCCGATTTCCTCACTTTGTCAAGAACTTTTTTATCAAAGTTCCTTTTTTCTTACTCTTAAAAGTAAGTGGTGACCCGTACGGGAATCGAACCCATGTTTGCGGCGTGAGAGGCCGCCGTCTT
>NZ_JBKVXZ010000061.1:0-23319 GCF_046973065.1 Flintibacter sp.
CTGGGGGTTGATTCCGGTGAGCGCCTTCGCGCAGCGGGCGCTCACAGTCATCTGCCCCCCAGACCCCCGGTTACGGGGGACGCCCTCCTGGGGATTTGATTGAAACCTTCCGGCGGCCCGAAGAGAAGATCTGTGATACCACTTGCCTCGGCCCACTAGGGCCTATATATTTGAATTTTGAAAGAAATACCGTTGAAATGACACCGCCTGGTGCAGAAAAGCTGTGGCAGTTGGGCAGTAGCTGGGGATCTAACCGACCACCGCCACACCAAACAGGTAGGGATGCAGGAGGCGGTGTATGTTAGCGTGGCAATGTCGGAAAATTTTAGTGGTAAAAGGGCCTAAGGCCCGGGAGTAGAAGAGAGCAAGGTCAAAGCTTAGGACCGCCGGAACGGACCAACCGCCCAAAGGGACACACTCCCGTAAATGGGGTCCGGGGCAAGCCGCCTGTGAGCACCCGCTGCGCGAAGGTGCTCACCGAAGGCGGCCCCAGCGGCGTTCAAGGTGAATTGCCCCAAAGGGGCAAGAGAGGGTGGCCTGGGCCATTGCCTACTTTGCCGCCGTGGGCAAAGTAGGCCGCCCATCAGGGTGGAACCCTATCTTTCAACGCAAATCATCAATAATCTTCGGCGACCAAAGATACTTCCAAAACCTCCACCCCAAATACATCCCAAGCAGCAGCGCCACCGCGGGCACGCCGGGAAAAATAATTAACTGGGTGAGGGGGGAGACGTCTTTGCTCTCCCAATTCTGTATCCGGACCCAAAGGGCCACGATCAGAAAGACAACCGCAATCACCGGCGGCAGAAACCGCCAAAACCGGCGCCGGGGCAGGCGGCAGCATAGATACTCCGCCAAAGCGCCGAAAAACAGGGGCAGCAGAAAGAAAATTCCAATGACAATGGGCATCCCGCCGCCTCCTTTACACCAAGCGCTGGGAGAGAACGCTCCCTCCCTGGATCTGAAAGCTTTTGCCCCGCTCCAGGCCGTCCAGTTTTTCCGGCTCGCAGCAGGTGATGAACACCTGACCGCCCTGGATGCGGTTCAATACAAAGGATTGCCGTTTTCCGTCCAATTCAGACAGCACGTCGTCCAGCAGCAGCACCGGCCACTCGCCGGTCTCCTGCTGAAAAATCTCCCGCTGAGCCAGTTTCAGGGACAAGGCCGCCGTCCGGGTCTGGCCCTGGGAGCCAAACTGTTTGGCGCTCTGGCCGTCCAGCTCCACCACCAAGTCATCCTTATGGGGACCGCTGAGACACTGGCGGCTGTCCAATTCCGCCCGGCGGTGGCTCTCCTGGTGGCGCATCAGGCTTTCAAAAATGTCCTGCACACTACCTAGCGGGTCCTGAACGGTGGAAACCGTCTCATACCGCAGACCAAGCTGCTCCCGCCCGCCGGAAAAATCGGCGTGGATGGCGGGGGCTTGTTCCCCCAGCCGCCGGACAAAGTGGGCCCGGTAGTGAATGATCCGGGCGCCAAACTGGGCCATGCGGAGATTAAAGTCGTCCAACGTATCCAGCAGGGAGGGATTTTCCTGCCAGTCCCGCAAAATCCGGGTCTTGTGCTCGTAGAGGCGGTTATATTCCGCCAGCGCCTGAGCATACCTGGGCCGCAGCTGACAGATTGCCCCATCTAAGAAGCGCCGCCGGGCGGCGGCCCCCTCCCGAATGAGGTAGAGGTCCTCGGGACAGAAGAGGACGGTGGTCAAAATCCCCGCCAGCTCTCCAGCGGTTTTCAGCCGCAGGCCGTTGGACCAGAGCTGCCGGGTTTTGCCCCGGCAGAGCTTGGCCTCCAAAATAAAGGTGCGCTCCCGGCTGTCTACTTCTCCCTTGATGTAGCCCTGGGGCTGATCCAACATGATGAGCTCCCGGTCATACCGGGCCCGGTGGGACCGGGCAGAGGAGAGGTAGGCGATGGCCTCCAGCAGATTGGTCTTTCCCTGGGCGTTGTCCCCGTAGATGAGATTCACCCGGGGGTGAAAGGTGGCCTCCACGTGGGCATAGTTGCGGAAAAAGTCCAGCTCCAGCCGGTTTAACTTCATTGGACGGTCAGCTCCAGCTGGTCGTCGATGCAGGCCACGTCCCCGGGGCGCATTTTCTTGCCCCGCATGGTGCAGGTCGCCCCGTTCACCTTGACCCGGCCCTCCTGAATGATCAGTTTCGCGTCGCCGCCGGTCTCCACGGCTCCGGCAAATTTCAGCAGATCCTGGAGCTTAATAAACTCCGTGCGGATCTGGACAGTCTCTTTTTCCATAGTCACTCCTTATTTTCAAAAACGAAATATCGTCTCAAACTTTTTCACGGATGGACGCCGCCCCGCAGGGCGGCAGCCCCAGAAGCAAAGCGAAGCTTTGCAGAAAGTTCTTTGCTAAGCTTTCTTTCAAGAAAGCGTGGACTACTTTTCTTGAAAGAAAAGTAGTTTAATTCGCCTTCAGACGGACAGGCAGCACCATGTAGACAAAGGTCTCCTCCCCCTCGGCGGGCAGTATGACGCAGGGAGCCACACTGGAGGAGAACTCCAGACGCAGCTTATCCGCCGGAGCGGCCTTCAGCGCATCCATCAAATACTTATTGTTGAACCCGATCTCCAGGCCCTGGCCGTCTCCATCGATGGGGCACTGGTCGGCGGCGTCACCGATGGCGGTCTTTGTGGTAATATCTACCATTCCATCTCCGAACACGCAGCGCAGCGGGCTCTTGAGCTTCTCACTGATAATCAAGGAGACGCGCTCAATGGAGGAGAGAAGGGTGCGAGTGTCGCACTGAATCTGAATGGGGTTGTTGCGGGGGATGGCGTTGCGGTAGGGGAGGAACTCGCCCTCCAGCCGGCGGCAGACCAACACGGTGTCTCCGGCCTGGAACAGAATGTGGCGGGCACCCTGGTTTACCGTAACAGGCCCCTCTCCGGAGCAGATCTTCTCTACTTCACTCAGGGCAGAACCGGGCACCACGAAAGAAAACTGTTCCGATCCTTCAATTTTATCAGCCTTCTCCCGGCGCAGCGCCAGGCGGTAGCCGTCCACGGACACCACAGTCAAATCGTTGTGGTCCACCTCAAAGAGGGAACCGGTGTGGACGGGGCGGCTCTCATTGTCGCTGACAGCAAACAGGGTCTGTGCAATCATGGAGCGCAGAGCGGACTGCTCCAGCGTGATGGAGTTCTGCTGATCCACGGTGGGCAGCTCGGGGAACTCCTCGGGATCGGTACCTAAAATATTGAATTCGCTCATGCCGCACTTGATGTTGACCATGTAATCTTTTGAGGTGAAAACCACCATATCATCGGGCATTTTGCGGATAATTTCACCAAAAAGGCGTGCAGAAAGCACCAAAGAGCCGGGCTGTTTAATCTCAGCGGGAACGGTGGCCTGGATTCCGGTTTCCAAATTATAACCGGTGAGGCGGAGTCGGGTATCGGCTTCAATCAGGATTCCCTCCATGGCAGGGATGGAGCTTTTCGCTGCAACCGCTCTTGATGCAATGGATACAGCCGCTGTGAGCAGTGCCTTTTCACAGGAAAATTTCATGGGTTTGCCTCCTTCGCGTCGCTCCTCCCCGCTCTCTCTAAAGAGAGGAGAGGATTAAATTTCGTAATAGTAGCCCGTAGGGGGAAAAAATGTGGAAAAACGCCGTCCGCCTTACTCTCGCAATGGAAAGCGCGTCCACAGGGGGTGGGGAAGAATTTTGGTTCCTTTCCACAGGTAGTGGTGCCCACGGGAGTTTTCCACAACATACACCAAGTTATCCACATTTAAGTGTGGATAACCGGGATGTACTGGGGCCTGGGAATTTTTTAAATATGCTATATAAAATGAATACTTATGCAGTTAATATTCAATTATGCTGGAAATAGGTGGTTCTACTAAGAGTATTCCGCCCTGCGGGGCGGGGAAAGGCGGATGTTACTTTCTGAACGATCAGAAAGTAACCAAAGAATCGCTGGGGCCGCTTCCGGTGAGCACCTTGCCTGCGGCGGTGCTCACAGTCATTGCCCCCAGACCCCCATTTTACGGGGGGCGCCCTCCTGGAAGATGGGCACTTGCGTCCGGCGGCTCCGAACACAAGATCTTGCATCCTTCTTGCCTCAGGGACACAGGCCCCTATTTGGTCAGAAATTTAAACGTGTCCGCGTTGTACGGACACCGCCTACTCTGGCAAAGCCGTGGCAGCTGGTCCGTGGCCGGACGTGAACTGTCCGCTCGATCACTACCGCACCAAACAGGTAGGCAGGCACCAGGCGGTGTGCGTTAGAATATAAGAACTCTCAAATTTGAATGGCATCAGGCCCCAGTGGGCCGAGAATCGAACGAGAACAGATCTTGATTTTGCCCGCCGGAACTAACTGCCTAACCAAAGGGACACTCGTTTTGGACAAAGCTCTTTTGCCCGCTTTTCTCTCGAGAAAAGTAGGTTATTCGTAGCGGATATTGATATTCGAAGTAATATCCTTAATGATCTCCGCCTTCTCCGGGTCAGTCTTAACCAAATCCTCAATCCGCTCAATGGAGTGCAGCACCGTAGTGTGGTCCCGGTTATCAAACTCCTTGCCGATCTCCTTCAAAGAGAGGTTGGTCATGCGGCGGATCTGATACATGGCGATCTGGCGGGCCAGGGAAATGTCCTTGGCACGGCCCTGGCCACGGAGGGTGGCAGGCTCGATGTTATAGAACTTACACACCTCGTCAATGATGACGTCGGCTGTGGGTACGATGTCCGACTTCTCCTTAAACATGTCCTTGACGGCCCGGACCACGGTGTCCTTGTCCACCGAGTCGCCCATGAGCTGCTGATAGGCCATGATCTTGTTGACGGTACCCTCGATCTGCCGCACGTTGGCGGTGATGTTCTCGGCAATCAGCTGGAGCAGGAACTCGGGCAGCTCCACCCCCATGCGCACGGCCTTGTTTTTGATGATGGCCATACGGGTTTCGTAGTCGGGGGGCTGGATGTCAGCCAACAGGCCCCACTCGAAGCGGGTCTTCAGTCGGTCCTCCAGACGCAGCATCTCCTTGGGAGGACGGTCGGAGGTGAAGACGATCTGCTTTTTCAGCTCATAGAGGGTGTTGAAGGTATGGAACATTTCCTCCTGGGTGGAGTCGCGGCCGGCGATAAACTGCACGTCGTCCATGAGGAACACGTCGGCGCCGCGGTACTTCTCCCGGAACTCCGCGTTGCGGCCCTCACGGATGGCCTGGATGAGCTCATTGGTGAAGGTGTCTCCTTTGATGTAGACCACCTTGTACTCCGGGTGGTTCTTATGAATGGTATGAGCGATGGCGTAAAGCAGGTGGGTTTTGCCCAGACCGGATTCGCCATAGATAAACAGGGGGTTGTAGCTCTGACCGGGGTTGTCGGCCACCGCGCGGGCGGCGGCGTGGGCAAACTTGTTGGAGGAGCCCACCACGAAGCGCTCGAAGGTGTACTCCTCTGTCCCGGGGAAGAAATCATTTTTTTGAGCGGGCTGCTGGTATTGGTCCAGTTCCCCTTCCGTAAGGACCACCACGTCCATCTCGGCGGAGAACAGCTCCCGCAGGGCGTTTTGGATCTTGGAGACGTACCGGGTGGCGATGATGTCCCGCTTGAACCGGGTGGGGGAGTAGAGGCCAAAACGGTCGTCCTCCAGCGCCACGGCGGTGGCGTCGTCAAACCAGGTGTTGATGGTGGTGGCGGTCATCTCCGGCTGCATGAGGGTCAAAACCTTTGCCCAGACGTCAGCGGCAGGATTCATGGAAAAACCTCCTTGAACAAGAGCGCCGGGGGCGTGAAAGCGGCAGCTCCGAAATACAGGGCCTGGCCCTGAGAAAGAAAGCGGGGAAAAAGAAAATGGGGTCCCTGCCGGCCCAAACTGGGCAGGGGACCCATTTGGTGTTTGTTTTCCGGACGCAATCAAAAAATGGGCGCAATTCGTCATCGTCATTATAGCAAAAAAACCACCCTGCCGCAAGGCGTTCCCCCTGGTTTTCCGGGGTATTTTTTATTTTAATAGTATGGGTGATTTTTTCCAGCAATGGGGCAGGTAGCAATATGAACACAAGATGTTGTGTTTTTTCGGGAGGAACGGAAAAAAGATGGAAAAAGGAAAAGAAAATAGTTGACAAGGAGAAAAACTTTCGTCTATAATAATCCGTACTGGATATGCCCGGGGATGGTTTTGTGCCCCCCGCAGGCCCAGCTTTTGACGCAGACCGCAGCCGGAAACGGCTGTTGTTGGGCCGGTGATGCCGGCTTGAATTCAAGTGAGGAGGTGTCCCCCATGCTTCGTACCTATCAGCCCAAGAAGCGCCAGCGTTCCAAGGAGCACGGCTTCCGTAAGCGTATGGCCACCCGCAATGGCCGCAAGGTTCTGGCTCGCCGTCGTGCGAAGGGCCGCGCTCGTCTGACCCACTGATCCGTGGGCTGGACAGATCCCGTTTTTGCCTGAGCTGTATGGCCTGGGCACACCGGATCTTCCTATGCGATATGGCAGAAGGACACAATTCAGAAACGCATATTTAGGGGCGTGGGAATGATTCCCCCGCCCCTGCGGTGCATACAGCGAAATGCGGAGGCGTGCGGAGCAGCGCGGATGGACCGGAGCGAGGGCAAAAAACCGAAGGGCCGCGAAAGCGGCACTGTTTTGCGCCCGAGACGGAGGGCCGATTCCCCCTGTCAGGGGGAAATGGCCGAAGGCCAAAAGGGGTAGGGAAGCCGCGCGTTGCGCAGCCGCTGAAGCATGACAAGGAGAAGTGTGTAGGACAGGCCCTCTCTCCATTTTTGAGGGACAAGCCTACCCGGTTTCATGCTCTCTTACACCCATATGCGGGACTTTTTGTGCTTTTTTGTCCTATTGAAGCTATCATTTTGGATTTACAGCAGAAGCGAAGCGGAGCTTCGCAGAAAGCTCTTTTGCCTACTTTTCTCTCGAGAAAAGTAGGAGCTTTCGTTCAAGAAAGCGGGAAAGCGGAGGAGTTTATGAAGCACACCATTGCCTTAAAACAAAATCATGAATTCCGCCGCCTGTACAACAAGGGCCGCAGCGCGGTGTCGCCCTATTTTGCCATCTACTGCCGCAAGACCAACCGGCCAATCAGCCGGCTTGGCATCACGACAGGAGTGAAGCTGGGCAACGCCGTCAAGCGCAACCGTGCCCGCCGGAGAATCCGGGAGCTGTACCGTACCAATGAAGCTCGGCTTGCGCCTGGCTATGACATTGTGGTGGTGGCCCGCACCCGGGTGATCTACGGCCGTTACCGGGATCTGGAGCGCAGCTTTCTTCAGCTGATGCGTAAGCTGGAGCTGGTGCGTCCCCAAGAGGGAGCCAAGTCCGAACCAAAATGAAAAAGCTGTTTTTGTGGTTGATCCGATTTTATCAGCGGGAAATTTCGCCTCTGCGCCCCCCATGCTGCCGCTTTATTCCCACCTGCTCGGCCTATGCTCTGGAGGCAGTGGAAAAGTATGGAGCGTGGAAGGGGGGCTGGCTGGCATTGCGCCGTATTCTGCGGTGCAATCCCTTTCACCGGCAAAAATCCATTGAGTACGACCCCGTACCCTGAGGATAAGCCGGAACCAACTAAATATGTGGAGGTACCATTGTGGGTATTATTCTGAAACCCTTTGCCATGCTGTTGATGTTTTTCTACAACTTCTTCTCCAGCTATGGCATTGCTCTGATCCTCTTTGCCTTGGTGGTAAAGCTGATCCTGTTCCCTCTGTCCCTGAAGGGCAAGAAGAGCATGATCAAGATGAACCTGCTCTCCGGCAAGATGCAGCAGCTGCAAAAGCAGTACGGCAAGGACCGGGAGCGCTATCAGATGGAGGTCCAGAAGCTCTATGAGCGGGAGAAGGTCAACCCCATGGGCGGCTGCCTGTGGTCCTTCCTGCCCCTGTTCATTTTGATCCCCCTGTACTATATCATCCGTGAGCCCCTGACTTACCTGATGGATGTGCCTAAGGACGCAATTGCCAAGATCGCAGAGATCACCGGCATTGCCAACACCGGCGCGTATCCTCAGATCGCTATGGCTGAGGCCCTGAATAAGGATGGTATGCTGGCTCAGGTCCAGGCTGCGCTGGGTGATGCCGGAAATGGATTGTTTAATCTGGACTTCCACTTCCTGGGCATCAATCTGGCCGATATTCCCAACTGGAAGTTCTGGGAGGGCGGACTGAGCTGGGGTTCTGTGGGCCTGTTCCTGCTGCCCCTGGTGTCTGTGGTCATGTCTCTGCTGTCCATGCAGATCAGCCTGAAGACCAACCAGATGAGCCGCAATCAGGCTCAGGACGAGGCTACCGCCAAGACCAACCGCACCATGATGATCATGATGCCCCTGATGTCTCTGTGGATCGGCTTTACCGTTCCCGCCGGTCTGTCCATCTACTGGATCGCCCAGTATTTCTTCTCCATCTTCCAGGAGATCATCTGCGGCAAGCTGCTGAAGAAGGACTATGAGGCCGCTCAGGCCGCCGCCGCTCAGCGCGAGCTGGAGGAGAAGGAAGAGGAGAAGCGGCGCAAGGAGGAAGCTCGTCTGGAGCGCCAGCGCCGTCTGGAGGAAGAGAAGAAGAACCGCGGCAAGAAGAAGTCCGCCAAGAAGGACGAGGATGCCGGCCCCGCCATCAACAAGGATGACAGCCGCATCGGTATCCGGGCCTATGCCCGGGGCCGTGCCTACGACCCCAACCGCTTCGGCGGGGTGACTCCCTATGTGGACCCCAGCGACCTGATCGCCGCTCAGAAGGCGGCGGAGGACGAGAAGATCCGAAGCAAGAATAAGAAGAACAAGAAGAAGGAGCAGCCCGAGGACAAGCAGGCAGCCACTGAGACCGCCCAGAATGTCCAGCAGCCCGCCCCCGAGATCCCCGCCCCGGAGCAGGAGCAGCCCCAGAGCGAGGTCGCCCCTGAGACCGCTGAGGTCACCGAAGCCGTTGAGACGGTGGAGAAAGTCCAGGAGCAGCCCCAGGACGAGGATGACAAGAAGGAGGGTGTCTGATTATGCGTAAGTGGATCGAGACCACCGGCCGGTCCGAAGAGGACGCCATCGCCGCCGCCCTGTTCCAGCTGGGTCTGGACCGGGACGACGTGTCCGTGGAGGTCATCGAGCGGGCCAAGTCCGGTTTTCTGGGTTTCGGCGGCAACCCCGCCAAGGTCCGTGTAAGCTATGAGGTGCCCGGCGAGGAGGAGACTCCCGCCGCCGAGGAGGTAAAGGCCCCTGTTGAGGAGCCTAAGCCTGTGGTTGAGGCCCCCAAGGCCGCTCCCGCCCCCAAGGAGGAGCCCGCGCCTGCTGCCGCTGAGAGCGCCCCCAAGCAGGAGGAGGAGAACACCCTGCAGCCTGGGGACGAGGTGATCATCGGCAAGGAGGAGAAGCCCGCCCCTGCCCCTGTGGCTGAGCTGGAGCCCGCCGCCGAGGATGATCCCAAGGCCATGAAGATCCGGGAGTTCCTGGAGGGCCTGATGGAGCACCTGAACGTGCAGGCTACCCCTGACATCTACCGCAGCGAGACCGGCTATAAGGTCATTCTCCAGGGCCACGGCCTGGGCGCCATCATCGGCCGCCGGGGTGAGACTCTGGACGCTATCCAGCAGCTGACCAACTACTCTGTGAACCGCGGCCAGTCCAAGCGGGTGCGTATCCACATCGACGCCGAGGGCTACCGGGCCAAGCGGGAGGAGTCCCTCCAGCGTCTGGCCGTGAAGGTAGCGGGCAAGGTGGTCAAGTATCGCAAGAACATGACCCTGGAGCCTATGAATGCCTACGAGCGCCACGTGATCCACGCCGCTCTGCAGGACTATCCCAATGTAACAACTTACTCCACTGGTGTGGAGCCCAACCGCCGCACTGTGGTGGCTTACGCCCCCAACGGCCGGTAAAAACCATCCATAAGCACATCCGGGACCTTGTTTTCACAAGGCCCCGGATTTTTTATCCACATTTTCTGCGGAGAATGTGGATAAGTTTTATTTTGAAAGAAACGGGTGTTCCTTTTTGCTTGTCCAAAAAGGAACCAAAAAGACACCAGGGAGTGTGGCTCCGACGAACACCTCGCCGCAGGCGGGTGTTCCTAGTCGCCACCCCTGGACCCCGATTACGGGAGTGGGCCACTTTGGCCAGGCAGTTAATTCCGGCGGGCAAAATCAAGACCTGTTTCCGTTCTACTCTCAGGCCTTAGGCCCTTTTGCCATCGAAATTTAAAGCTACTTCATTCTAACGCACACCGCCTGGTGCCTGCCTACCTGTTTGGTGCGGTGGTGACCGTATAAATGCGCCCAACAACTGCCCAGCTGCCACGGTTATGCCGGAGTAGGCGGTGTCATTTCAACGTATTTGTCCACCAACATTTTGCACACATAGGGCCTAAGGCCCGAGGCAAGCGGTACCACAGAACTTGTTTTTGCCCGCCGAGAGGGTATAAAAGTCTTTCTGGAGGGCGTTCCCCGTAAACGGGGGTCCAGGGGGCAATGACTGTGAGCACCGCCGCAGGCGTGGTGCTCACCGGAAGCAGCCCCTTGGCGCATCTTTGGTTCCTTTCTGTGCGAGCAGAAAGGAACCTTCGTCCTCTGCGTCTCCCAAGGCGGAACCAATAAAAAACCACCTCACCGGGTTCCCGGTAAGATGGTTTTATTAGCAGAATCAATTGCCCAGCAGGCCCAAATCATACTTCCACTGCAGAACCCGTGTCACCGACTGATCGATCTGTGCCTCGTCGATCTCACCGCTTTTGACGGCCTGTACCACCTCAGGAATCTGGGTCTGGAAGTCGGTGGTGATAATCATATCATTGCCGGCCTTTACCGCCATCACAGCGGGAGATTGGTCGCCGGCATAGGCAGCTACCGCATCCATGGCCAAATCGTCGGTCATGATCACGCCCTGGAAGCCCAAAGTGCTGCGCAGTTCGTTATGCACAGCGGGGGAGAGGGAGGCAGGCAGCTGATTGTCCACACAGGACATCACATTGTGGCTGACCAGAACGGCATCGGCTCCCGCCTGGATACCGGCGGTGAAGGGGAGATAATCGCTGGTCTGGAAGGTCTCATAGGGACGCTCGTCAATGGCCACACCGGTGTGGGTATCCACATTATTCCCATAGCCGGGGAAATGCTTGAGGACGGAACCAATGCCCTCTGTGTCCATGGTTTTCACCACGTTGGACACATATTCCGCGGTGGCCTGGGCGTCCTGGCCAAAGGAGCGGTCATAGATAAAGTCGTTGGGGTCGGTGGATACATCAGCCACCGGAGCCAGATTGACATTCACACCCAGTCCCAGGAGGGTCACACTCTTCTGACGGGCATCCTGAATGATGCTGTCCATGCCGCCCTCGGCAAAGAGGGCCTGGGGAGAGAGGCCGCGGTGGGAGAAAAGATTGGGGTTAGAGCTGGCACGGACCACGGTGCCGCCCTCTTCATCGGTTCCGATGAGCAGAGGCACGCCGGATGCGCTCTGATAGGAGCTGATGTCATTGCGGACCTGCTCGGCGGTTTTGTCTTTAAAATCACGACCAAAGAGAATGTATCCGCCCAGTTTATACTGGGACACCGCCTCGACCGCACCTGTGTCAGGGCAGCGGACAAAGAACATCTGGCCCACCTTTTCCTCCACAGTCATAGTGGAGAGCAGTTCCTCAATGATCTGGTCCTGATTTTCTGTGGAACCGGAAGTGACGCTGGGATCAGGCTGTGAGGGGGGCTCCTCCGAATCCTGGGATGCGTCCGGTGCGCCAGAAGAACTGTCCTGGCTGGAGCTGTCGGAGGACTGGACGCTGGAATCCTGGGGCGTGCTTTGAGAGACGGTGGATTGGGCGCTTGTGCCAGAAGTCGGGGCACAGCCGGTCAAAAGCACGCACAGAAAAACGATCAGTGCTTTTTTCATAGCTTCCTCCTAAAAAACAGCGCGGAGGCAAACGCGTCCGGAAATCGGGGCGGTTCTCTCCACACTTTCTTACAGTCTCTTTACTGATATCTTACGTACTATACCACTAAGTTGTGATATTGTCAATTTTTTGAGGCAAATTAAGTCGATTTTAAAAAATAAAGGCAGGAGCGGCAAACTATGTCGCTCCTGCCAAATATCTGTGTGAAAGGGTGGAGGGAAGCGGAGCTTCCCAGAGAGTTCTTTGCCAAGCTTTCTTTCAAGAAAGCGGTTACTCCTCGTCAGAAGTCTCTTCCCGGCGGGTGACGGCCAGAGAGAGGTCATCCAATTGTTTATCATCCACGAAGTCGGGGCAGTTGGTCATGGGCTCGCTGGCGTTCTGCACCTTGGGGAAGGCGATGACGTCGCGGATGGACTCGGCGCCCGCCATCAGCATGCACAGACGATCCAGGCCGTAGGCCAGGCCGCCGTGAGGAGGCGCGCCGAACTTAAAGGCGTTAATCAGGTGGCCAAAGCGCTCCTGGGCGTCCTCATCGCTGAAGCCCAGAGCACGGAACATGGCCTGCTGGGTCTCGGGCACGGAGATACGGATGGAGCCGCCGCCCAGCTCGGTGCCGTTGAGTACGATGTCGTAGGCCTTGGCGCGGCAGTTCTTCTTGTCGGTCTCCAGCTTGTCCAGGTCCTCGTCCATGGGAGCGGTGAAGGGGTGGTGCATGGCCACGTAGCGGCCCTCTTCCTCACTGTACTCGAACATGGGGAACTCAGTGACCCACAGGAACTTGAAGTCCTTGGGATCCAGCAGACCCAGCTGCTTGGCGCACTCGCAGCGCAGAGCGCCAAGCGCGGCAAAGACGACCTCGTCCTTCACGTCGCCCACGATGAGGATCAGGTCCCCGTCCTTGGCGCCGGCGCGCTCCAGAATGGCCTTGTTCTCCTCCTCGGTGAGGAACTTCTGGTAGGAGGAGGTCACCTGGCCGTCGTGCATACGGGTCCAGGCCAGACCCTTGGCCTTGTAAGTCTTGACGAACTCGCCCAGCTTGTCGATCTTCTTGCGGGGGAAGTCAGCGGCGTGGCCGTTGACATTGATGAGGCGTACAGAGCCGCCGCCCTGAACCGCGCCGGAGAACACACCGAAGCCGCAGTCCTTCACGATGTCGCTGATGTCCTTGAGCTCAAAGCCGAAGCGCAGGTCGGGCTTGTCGGAGCCGAAACGGTCCATAGCCTCACGCCAGGGCATGCGCAGGAAGGGGGTCTGCACGTCCACATCCAGAACCTCCTTGAAGACCCGCTTCAGGAAGCCCTCCTGAATGCCCATCACGTCGTCCTCGTTGACGAAGGACATCTCCAGGTCGATCTGAGTGAACTCAGGCTGACGGTCGGCGCGCAGGTCTTCGTCACGGAAGCAGCGGGCGATCTGCATATAGCGGTCAAAGCCGGACAGCATCAGCAGCTGCTTGTACTGCTGGGGGGACTGAGGCAGAGCATAGAACTTGCCGGGGTGGACACGGGAGGGAACCAGATAGTCACGGGCGCCCTCGGGGGTGGACTTGGTGAGCATGGGGGTCTCGATTTCCAGGAAGCCCTGCTCGTCAAAGTAGTCCCGGCAGATCTTGGTCACCTTGTGGCGGGTGGCGATGGCGTGCTGCATGTCGGGGCGGCGCAGGTCCAGATAGCGGTACTTCAGGCGCAGCATGTCGTTGGCCTTGGAGTTCTCCACGATCTCAAAGGGAGGAGTCTCGGCCTTGGCCAGCAGGCGCAGCTCAGAGACATAAATCTCGATGTCGCCGGTGGCGATCTTGTTGGTCTTGCTCTCACGCTCCCGCACCAAACCGGTGGCGGCGATGACGTACTCAGAGCGCAGGGTGGAGGCCTTCTCGAAGATGGCCTTGTCGGTGCTGTCGTCGAAGGACAGCTGGACCAGACCGGTGCGGTCACGCAGGTCCACAAAGATCAGGCCGCCCAGGTCGCGCTGACGCTGGACCCAGCCGCACACGGACACGGTCTTGCCCGCATCGCTCAGGCGCAGCTCGCCGCAGTAGTTGGTGCGGTGGAAATTCTGCAAATTATCCATGAAAATCAACTCCATTTTGTATTAGAAAGTTAGAAAATAGCAAATTGTTTTAAAAAACTAAGAATTGCCCGCTACTCCCTGCTGCTGAATAAAGTCAGCCAGGGTCTCGTTCAAGTCCCGGGGAGACACGGAAAAGACCAGGGTACGGCTGTGCCGCCCGGTGAAGGAGATCCACACCTTGCCGGGATAGTCGGCCTGTACCGTCACCAGGTCATCCGCAAACGAAAAGGAAACCCAAGCAGTGACATTTGCAGCGGGGTGGGAGGAGGAGGGCGGCAGAAGGTTTTCCAGACTGGCGCGGTAGGAGGGTTGCTCCAGCAGCTCCAGCAGGCCCTCATAGTCCTCCTGGCCGGGGGTCAGGTCATTCAGCATCCAGGTCTGCAGGCTGGCTTGTCCAGCCGTGACATGGCCCTCAACAGCGTAACCCGATGCGCCGGTAATGTTGTCCCGGTTCATGCCCGTGGCCTGCCAGAAGGTTTGGGGGCGGGTGTACCACAGGCAGAAGGCAACGACAGCTATCGCCATCAGACAAAGAGAAAGCAAGAGCTTCTTTTTCATCGGCTATACTCCTTTCGTACGCCTGGGAACGGAAGGGGCCCTACTTTTTTCGAGAAAAAAGTAGGCAAAAAAGCTTTATGCAAAACTTCGTTTTGCCTCTGGCAGGGGAGGGGAGAGGTTACTCCCCCTTATCCAGGATTGGCTTACCCTGATTGAGCTTGTCCAGGCCGGCCTGGATGTGGGAGACCGCCTCGGCGGGAGAGAGCTTTACCTGCTCGCCGGACTGGAGGTCCTTCACGGCGCACACGCCGGAAGAAATTTCGTCCTCGCCCAGGAACACGGCATAGGGGATGGACAGCTTATCGGCATAGGAGATCTTCTGCTTGAACTTCTTCTGCTCGGCGTGGATCTGGGTGCGGATGCCGGCCTGGCGCAGGGTGGTGGCCAGAGCGATAGCGGGGGAGAGGTCATCGGTCATGGGCAGGATCAGCACGTCGGCGGGAGCGGTGTTCAGGGCGTCGTTGAGGTAGCCCTGATCCTCCAAAACGAAGAACAAACGGGTCAAACCGATGGAAATGCCAACTCCGGGGAGTTGTTTATCGGTATAATATTCCGCCAGGTTATCGTAACGACCGCCGGAGCAGATGGAACCAATCTCCGGGTGGTCCAGCATGGTGGTCTCGTAGACGGTGCCGGTGTAGTAGTCCAGACCGCGGGCGATGGTCAGGTCCACGGCGAAGTGGGTCTGGGGCACGCCAAAGGCAGCCAGATATTTGACCACGGTGTTCAGCTCGTCCAGGCCCTGGTCAAAGATCTCGTTGCGGCCGCGGTAGCCCTCCAGAGCGGAGAGAACCGCCTCGTTGGAGCCGGTGATGGCAATAAAGGTGAGGATCTCGCCGGCCTGCTCCTCGGTGAGGCCGATCTCCTCCTCCATGAGCAGCTCCTTGACCTTCTCGGCGCCGATCTTATCCAACTTGTCCACCGTGCGCATGATTTCGCCGGACTTCTCGGTGAGGCCAAGCATGGCGTAGAAACCGTTCAAAACCTTGCGGTTGTTGACCCGGATCTGGAAGCGCTTCAGGCCAAGACGGGTAAAGGCCTGGTAAATGATGGCGGGGATCTCCGCCTCGTTGGAGATGTCCAGCTTCCCGTCGCCGATGACGTCAATGTCGGCCTGATAGAACTCACGGAAGCGGCCACGCTGGGCGCGCTCACCACGGTACACCTTGCCGATCTGGAAGCGGCGGAAGGGGAAGGTGAGCTTGCTGTAATTAAGGGCCACGTACTTGGCCAGAGGAACCGTGAGGTCGAAGCGCAGAGACAGGTCGGTGTTGCCCTTCATGAAGCGGTAGATCTGCTTCTCGGTCTCGCCGCCGCCCTTGGCCAGCAGCACCTCGCTGGCCTCAATGAGGGGGGTGTCCAGGGGGGTGAAGCCGTAGAGAGAATAGGTTTCCCGCAGGATCTCTACCATGCGGTCAAACTGGGCCTGACGGGCGGGGAGGAGCTCCATGAAGCCGGACAGGGTGCGAGGTTGAATTTTACTCATCGGTATCAAAATCCTTTCTTTGAAGTATTTTTTAAAACCAGGACGGGGATGTGACTTTCTGAGCGATCAGAAAGTCACCAAAGAATCGCCGGGGGGCTCCTTCGATGAGCGCCTGCGCGGAGCGGGCGCTCATAGGCGTCGTCGCCCCGGACCCCCATTTACGGGGGACGCTCTCCTGTCAGATCATAGAATCCTCCCGGCGGCCTAAAACAAGACCATTTGGTCCTTCTTGCCCCGGGCCTTAGGCCCTACCAAGCGGAAATTTAAGGTGTGCGCGCTGTACGGACACCGCCTACTCTGGCAAAACCGTGGCAGCTGGCCCGCCCACGGTCACCGCCGCACCCAACAGGTAGGGATGCATCAGGCGGTGTGTGGTAGAGTGGCAGTGCCTTCAAATTTTGATGGCAACAGGCCCCAGTGGGCCGAGAATAGAACGGGAACAGAACTTGATTTTGCCCGCCGGAAAATACCTAAGATCCAAAGGGACACACCTCCGTAAATGGGGGCCTGGGGGCAATGACTGTGAGCGCCCGCTGCGCGAAGGCGCTCACCGGAAGCGGCCACCAGCGGCGTTTTGGTTACTTTGCCGCCGCGGGCAAAGTAACAATGTTTTCTTAGGAGGACAACGGCCGCCCTTGCAAATGATTGGAATATCACCGCCGCCCCGCAGGGCGGAACCCCAGAAGCAAAGCGAAGCGTTGCAGAAAGTTCTTTTGCCTACTTTTCTTACAAGAAAAGTAGGCGCTCTCGTCCCAGGATTGGGACGAGAGCGCCTAAGAAAACGCTTCGTGGTGCCACCCAATTTCAGAACAGGGCGACCCCGTTCCCTTTCGCCCCTGTGTTGTGGCAGGGGAGACCGCGCCCGTCTCCGAGCCCGCTGGTAGCGCCGTCTTCCTCCGGGCCATCTCCCTAAAACCCTTTCAGCCGTGGGGTTTCTCTCTGTCGGGCGGTAACCGGACTACTCATGCGCCGTCATGGCGGTTATATGGTGCTATGATACCCTAAATAGGGGGAAAAATCAATCTTTCTGCCTTACAGGGCAAAGGGAACCCGGTTGGGGTTCATGACGATGCGCCAGTCAAGATCGCCCCGGGCCAGGCCGTGGATGAGCAGCTCCGCGGTAGCCACGTTGGTAGCCATAGGCACGGAGTGCTGATCGCACAGACGGGCGATATACATGACGTCCTCATCCATGCTGTTGTCCTGGGGAGAGTTGAAGAAGAGGACCAGGTCGATCTCGTTGTAGATGATGCGCTGGCCGATCTGCTCAATGCCGCCATGCTCATGGGACAAAAACAGATTGACCGGCAGACCGGTGGCCTCCGCCACCATCCGTCCCGTGGCATTGGTGGCGCAGACGGTATGCTTAGACAGGATGCCGCAATAAGCGGTACAGAACTGTACCATCAGCTCCTGCTTGCGGTTATGACACATGATAGCGATATTCATGGTGGCGGTTACCTCCTTGTAATCGTAATAAAAAGGAAAAAATCAGCGAATGCGCATGATGGGCACGCGAAGGCCCTGGATTCGTTTTGCGATATTTAAACAGGCGTTGGCGGCGCCCTGCCGTCCGCCCAGGATCAAGGGACGGCCCTGATTGGCCGACAAAATGACTCTGGGGTCCTCGGGGACCACGCCGATGAGGGGCAGGCCCGCGGCGTCCATGGCGTCGTCAATGGTGGTGCGCAGCTGGCGCAGCAGCTTGGGTTGGATGCGGTTCATGACCAGATGGATCTGCTCCAGACGGTCCAGCTCAGCCACGGTGCGCTGGGCATCCCGCAGGGAGGAGGCGTCGTTGGTGGATACCACCAGGGCCCGGTCCGCGCCGCAGGAGGCCAACTGAAAGCCGGGTCCCAGGCCGGCAGGGGAGTCGATCATAATATAATCATACCGCTTCCGGGCCGCATCCAGCAGCTCCTGAACCTGCCACTGGGTCAATTGAGGGGTAAAGGACATAGGGGCGGTCAGCAAAGACAGGCCGGGCAGATCCGGGTGGCTCACCGCCGCCTTTTCCAGAGAGCAGCGGCCAAACACAACATCGGAAAAGTCCATCAGAGCCCGGTCGCTGAGTCCCAGGGAGATGTCCAGATTGCGCAGACCGATGTCCATGTCAATGCACAGCACGCTCTTGCCCAGCCTGGCCAGGCAGGAGCCCACGCCGCCGGTGATGGAGGTTTTTCCAGTTCCTCCCTTGCCGGAGGTAACTACGATTACGCTTCCCATGAAATTCCTCCTATACACCAATTCCAGTCTATCACAAATCTAAGGTACGTCAATGATTTTTTTGGAAAAAATATGGTCAAATTAAAATAATTTTCACTCAAAAGCAAAAAAAGGCAACAATAAACCAAATTAAGCCAAAATCAGAGCGGATTCTTTTGGATTTTAGCCCATCTTCTGGGATAGCCTTTCAGAGTGGGAGCCACTTTGCGGATGGGGATGAGACGGTGGGTCACTCCCGCACCGGGGACAGGGTAGTCCATCACAGGCTCCACCCGGCCGCCTAACATTTTGATGCAGTGGGCGGCCTGATCCAGCTCGTCCTGGCTGTCTACCGACTTCATAGCCAGGAATACGCCGCCTACCTTGACAAAGGGCAGGCACAGCTCGCACAGAAGGCGCAGCTCGGCTACCGCACGGGCGGTGACTACGTCGAACCCGTCCCGCCAGCCTTTTACCAGAGCCTGCTCTTCCGCCCGGGCGTGGACGGCCTGGATGCCCTCCAGACCCAGCTGGGCGCACACCTCATTGAGCCAGTCCACCCGCTTGTTCAGGCTGTCCAGCAGGGTGACCTGGAGGGAGGGGACCAGGATCTTCAGCGGCAGGCCGGGCAGACCGGCGCCGGTGCCCACGTCAAGCAACGTCTTGCCCTCAAAGTCTCCCCAGTTGAGCAGGGCGGCGCTGTCCAGCATGTGCAGCCGAGCAACCCCGTCCTCCTCCCGGATGGCGGTGAGATTCATCACCTGGTTTTTCTCCAGCATCAGCCGGCCGTACTCAGCCAGCTGTTCCGGGGCGTGTTCCGGCACCCGGTCGGCAAGGCCCAGCTCCGCCAGGCCGGAAGATATGATCTCCTTCACAGCGTCAACCTCCAAAGTTGCTCAGCAGTCCGGCAATGCCGATGGGCAGGGTGGCCAGTGCCAGCGCCCAGCACATCACGGCCAGAAGAATGGCGGGCACCTTGCCCGGCCGGCCGGTGGAGCGCCAGCTCACAATGCTCACCGCGCCCAGGCCGATGAGGCCGGGCACTGTCAGCAGGGGACCCAGGTTACCAAGCGTGGTGCCGGTAAAAAAGTAATAGGTGGTCAGAGCCACGAGGATCACCATGTAGCTCAGACCGATCCAGGCCAGGGTCCGCTTCACCGGGGAGGCGGGGGTGTAGCCCTGGTCCTCGCCGGGACGTTTTTCGTCTGACATAAGAACCTCCAAACCGCAGCGGAAAGACCTCCAAAAATGGGAAGCTCAAAACCCTTGGGGCACAAGGGTTTTGAGCAGATTCTGCTCTGGAGCCGTTTTTCGGGGGAAAAATGACCCGGAGAAGGGGAGGGGAGGCCGCTATCCGCTGGAGAGCGGTGTAATATACAGATAAAATAATACAAAAAGGATATAACCCTTTACAACCGGGTGCCGACACGTCGGCCACCGGAGGTCAGATGCTGACGCAGCGTTCTCATCATCCACTGCCACAGCAGGGCGCCGCCAATGGTCACTGGGTAGACTACCAGCAGCCGCAGCACCAGTTCTGTCCCCACCGACGACAGGTTCAGACGGATCACCTGGTCATTGAAGATGACAATGATCAGACAGTGGTACAGGTAGATGAGGTAGCTGGCCCGGTCCACCGCCGCCCACAGGCGGGACAGGGAAGCCCGGTCACGGGCGGCCAGCAGAAACAGCAGCAGAATAGCACTGAGAATGTACAAGGTGTGGACCAGCTCCAGATAGGGGATCTCCCGCCGTCCGGAAAAGCCCAGCCAGCTGGCCACCCCATCCCACGCCGCAAAGAGAACGGCCAGGACAGCGATAAGAGGCGCGTTGCGTTCCAGCAGAGCCAGGAACTTGGAATAGGACTGGCCTGCGCAGCAGCCTGCCAGGTAGTAAATTAGGTAAGAGACAAATACCCGGTCGCCGTAGGGAAACGTTACGCCGGGGACAGCGCTGGTCAGAATGGCCTGGAGATACAGGGAGCTCAGCCAGGTCAGGCCCAGGGCAAAGGGAAGAAGCACCACCGGGTCAAACCGCCGGGCCAGCCAGAGAAACAGCGGAGTGAGCACCATGAACTGCACCAGGGTCACCACGAAGTAGAAGTGGCTGGACAGATCGCCCCGCACCAGGTATCCTCCGAAATCCGCCTGGGAGAAGGGGAAGTAGTGGTGGGTCCAGAAGTAGAGGTAGTAGATGGCCACCGCCAGGATGTAGGGGAGAAGGATGGTCCGCACCCGGCCCAGCCAGTATTTCATGAGGCTGCGGTGTCGGTCTGCAAACAGGGTAAGCTTCAGACCGCTGAGGAAGAAGAAGCCGGGGACCGACACAAAGGCCAGGCGCTGCACGCACAGAACAAGGGCGTATTGCCAGCTGCTGCGGTCAAGCACGGAGACCGGCTGGCTCAGGCAGTGGATCAGCACCACCAGGATACAGAAGAGCAGGTTCAGCAGGGAGAGTTCTTTTTTTCTGGTTCCCTGAGACATACACACAAGCTCCTTGTTATATATTTGGCCGCTGCCTGGCCGGAAGGGAACGCGCCCTTCGGGACCAGGCAGCGGGGGAGGGGAGAGGAGGAGCCGCAGCTTCTCCGGTCCGCCTGCTTATTTCTTGGGGATCAGCAACTCCTTGCCGCCCATGTAGGGGCGCAGGACCTCGGGGATCTTCACGCTGCCGTCGGCCTGGAGGTTGTTCTCCAGGAAGGCGATGAGCATGCGGGGAGGGGCCACCACGGTGTTGTTGAGGGTGTGGGGCAGGTAGGTGCCGTTCTCCCCCTTGACCCGCATCTTGAGGCGGCGGGCCTGGGCGTCGCCCAGGTTGGAGCAGGAGCACACCTCGAAGTACTTCTGCTGGCGGGGGCTCCACGCCTCGATGTCGCAGGACTTGACCTTGAGATCGGCCAGATCGCCGGAGCAGCACTCCAACTGGCGCACGGGGATGTCCAGAGAGCGGAACAGCTCCACCGACCAGCGCCACATCTTCTCGTACCAGTCCATGGACTCCTCGGGCCTGCACACCACCACCATCTCCTGCTTCTCGAACTGGTGGATGCGGTAGACGCCCCGCTCCTCGATGCCGTGGGCGCCCTTCTCCTTGCGGAAGCAGGGGGAGTAGGAGGTGAGGGTCTGGGGCAGCTGGTCCTCGGTGAGGATCTGGTCGATGAACTTGCCGATCATGGAGTGCTCGGAGGTACCGATGAGGTACAGGTCCTCGCCCTCAATCTTGTACATCATGGCGTCCATCTCAGTCTGGGACATAACGCCCTCCACCACGTTGCCGTGGATCATGAAGGGGGGAATGCAGAAGGTGAAGCCCTTGTCGATCATAAAGTCCCGGGCATAGGCCAGCACGCCCTCGTGGAGACGGGCAATGTCGCCCATCAGATAGTAGAAGCCGTTGCCGGACACGCGGCCGGCCGCATCCATGTCGATGCCGTTGAAGGACTCCATGATCTGGGTGTGGTAGGGGATGTCAAAGTCGGGGGTGACGGGCTCACCGAAGCGCTGCACCTCCACATTGGCGGAGTCGTCGGGGCCGATGGGCACGGAGGGATCAATGATGTTGGGGATCTGGAGCATGATGTGACGGATCTTCTGGGCCAGCTCCGTCTCCAGAGCCTCCAGCTCGGCCAGACGGTCGGCGTTGGCCTTGACCTTGGCCTTGGCCTCCTCGGCCTCCTGGAGCTTGGAGGGGTCCTTCTTGGCCTGGCCAATCAGGATGCCCACCTGCTTGCTGAGGGCGTTGCGCTGGGTGCGCAGCTCCTGAGCCTCGGCAATGGCGGCACGGTTCTGGCTGTCCAGTTCCAGCACCTCGTCCACCAGGGGCAGCTTCTGATCCTGGAACTTCTTCTTGATGTTTTCCTTTACCACGTCGGGGTTTTCCCGGACAAACTTGATATCCAGCATGGTCTGTTCCTCCAATATTGTTCATTTGGTATGGTTTTAAATGTTTCACGTGAAACCTACTTTTCTTGGAAAGAAAAGTAGGCAAAAGAACTTCCTGCGAAACTGCGTTTCGCCTCTCGCCCGCTTTCTTGAAAGAAAGCTTGGCAAAGAACTTTCTGCAAAGCTTCGCTTTGCCTCTCGCCCCTAGGGGAGGGGAGAGGTGAAAGCACCGTTTCCCTCGCCTGAGAGACCACCCAGCCACCCTGGCTTTGCCAGAGGAGGCGGTGTTTGTTCCGCGCGGAGTGTTCTAAACTTTGCAAACATAGGGCCTAAGGCCCGGGGCGAGAAGTATCACAGAACTAAATTTTGCCCGCCGGAAGGTCAGATTAACCTCACAGGAGGGCGTCTCCCGTAACTGGGGGTCTGGGGGCAAGATGACTGTGAGCACCGCCGCAGGCTAGGTGCTCACCGGAATCGGCCCCCGGGGTCTTTTCAGCTTCTTTTTGGACAAGCAAAAAGAAGCAACCATTTCTCAAAGTGTGGCGAAAACTTTTCCACATTCTAAACTAAAAATGTGGAAAAAATTCTGAATCAATAAACCGCGTCGTAGATCTCCTGATACCGGTCAGCCGGGGAGAAGCGGCCATTGTCCGTCACCGCCTCAGTGGGCAGCGCGGAAACCAGTTCCTCGCCCATCTGATCAATGAGGCTGCGGCACAGGCTGTATTTGCCCAGAACATAGGCCTCGTCGATCTGCCAGAACCAGCCCATCGCCTCCACGGACTTCTCATTGTTATTCTGGCTGTTGGAGAGGTCCCGATTTTCATTGGTGAGCCGGTCATTCTCCGACTGAAGCTCATTGATCTGCTCGATAAGTTCCATGTTCTCGTCGTAGATATCCTGGGCGGACTGCATGTTGCTCAGCGACTCCCGCAGGCCGGAGACAGATTGGTTCAGACTGTCCACCACCTGCTCGTTCTGCCGCCGCTCCATCATGAAGGCCAGCAGCATCAGCACAAAGGCGGCGGCAAAGAGAATGGTGATGTATTTGAACACCGATTTCTGCCGCTTCTCCTTGGTGGCAGGGGGTACATAGGCCGGGGCTTTCTTAGGCTCCTGCTTCTCCGGCGCGGATTCCCGCTTCTCCTGAGAAGGGGAGGGGGTACGTTCATCATTCTTCATAGGAATTGGGCTCCTCTCCGTGGAGGGTATTGAGCAGGCTCAGTAGGGCCTCCAGGTCCTCGGGGTTGTAGTATTCCAACTGGATCTTGCC